>DAOTWU010000573.1:0-4172 GCA_034435735.1 Anaerolineae bacterium
AAGGCGTGTGCAGCGCCATGCGCTCAAGGCTTTCCGCCGCGCAGGGCATGACCCCAATGAAAATCAAGCGGTTGTGCCCAGCGATGTCGGCGTGATTGTTTATATGGAAAATCAGCCCCCCACCATTTATCGCACTGCTGCCGTTCCCGATGTAGCTGATTATATTCAGCCCTATCTGGAGCTATACCTCAATGTGCCAGAAGCCCAGGGGCGAATTCGCTTTGAGATTGTCGACGGTGATAACCAATCCGTTTTTGTCTATGAAGAGGAGAAGCACCTCAAACAAGGGCACAATCTCATCACACCTGCTTATCGCCTGCCCATTCATGATGCCCAAGCGTTAAAATCAACGTGGCAGCTGCGCATTAGTGCCGATGGCATTTTGCTCGCGGCACACCCACTTCAGTGGCGGTTGACGCAAACGAATGAGTTTAGCCAGTATGTCGGCGCTGATGGCGAGTTGACTGATGAACTGCGCGAGGTTGCTGCACAAAGTACCCCCAGAATGAGCCTCGATGATTTGCTGGCCATGCAACCACAGTCGGATATTCCTACGGAGAGAGAGGTCGCGCATCAAAGCGCAAATCGCCTTGGGCGGATGCTCTCCCGACGGTAAAGCCGTATTTCGAATGAACAATACCAACATTGCTGCTGTTTCTAATATCTGAGAGAAGTTGTTGTTGAGATTGGCAAAGCATATCATTTACCGTCTGAATGCGGGACAAGCTTTGTCGAGATGGGAGTAATGTTATGAAATCATTTATCACAATATCTAAGATTTTATCTCTCTTGATGATAGTTGGCGGTTATTTGTTAGTGAACTTCGATCAGTCCCACTTCCGTGTTGTGGGCACAATAGGAACACTATTAGCTATATACGGACTTATCATTCAAATAGCTCTTAGAAAATATAACAAGTTTAGGGAAAGAGAGGAAATTTTATCCCATCTTCTTAACAATGCCCGTGCAAGAAATCAACCAACCACCAAAAGTTACCGCAATACGATTGCTCCAAAACCCCGTCATCAAGAAAATGCCATAGAAGAAGCTAGTCCAGAGCCTGAAGCTAGTCCAGAGCCTGAAGCTAGTCCAGAGCCTAACGAAGTATCTGTGAATGTGCTGTTCAAAGCAGGTGTGATTGCGTATTTTGATGGCGATACCCCTAAAGTTTATTACAACGCGCCTATTCCAGATACGGCAGATTATATTCAACCGTTTATTGAGCTAACGTTTGAAGCACCGCAATCGCAAGAAGAGATTTGTTTTAGAATATTTGACCACAACGATAGAGTAGTGTTCGTCGAAAAAAGTGAAAAGACGCTTGTGACAGGGCGCAACCTGATTGTGGCAAAAACACGGTTAGTTGTTCATGAAGCGCTGGATCTTCAAGAAAAATGGAGATTACAGATAAGCGTAGGGGGGATAGTTTTAGCAGAACATTTTCTCAAATGGTTAGATATTGACATCGATTTTCTGAAGTATGTTGATGAAGACGGTGAACTAACAGATGAGTTGAATGCGTTGACAGAGTCCAACCCAAATGTGAGTTTGGATGATTTGCTTACTTAAGAAGATTGATAAACGTTGTTTTTAAGTCATCCACGAAGGTGTGGGCGGATGCTCTCCCGACGGTAAAGCCTCATTAAACGTGCTACAATATGCGGCACATTGAACGCCGCTGCATAGTTGTGCATAGAGGATTATCATGGCTGAAGCCCGCTTTGAAAAACGTATCTTCATTCAGACAACGCCACAAGCCGCCTATAACGAACTCTCTAATCCAGTGAATTATCTCGGCCTCCAACCCTTATTGACATCGGTGGATAATGTTCAGCATCACACTGATGAAGATGGGCAGACAGTTTACACTTACTCCGCTGTAGAAGCGTTTCGCTTTTTGGGGCTAATTCCTTATAACAACCGTATTCATGCCCGCATGACCCTCACCCGCCCGAACGAGGAAATCCGGACCGAAGTTGATAGTCCGGGCGGTGTGCGGCTATACGGGCGTTTTGTCTTTGAACCGCAAGATGGTGGCGTGTTGGTTCGGGATATTATCCGCATTCAAATGGTGTGGTTCTTGCGTTGGTATGTCGTTTCGCAGGCAGAAGCGGCGCAGGAGACGCTCTTGACCAACCTCAAATATCGCCTAGAAGCCTATGAAGAGATGTAGCGCACGCTAAATGCGGCGCAGCGTCGCCACGATATACAGCTTGAAACCATTGAGCGGACGCCAGTCGGTCATGCGTTCGTAAAGCATTGCCACCCGAAAGGCCAACACATTAAATGCCATATAAAACGGGTTGCCCACAAATTCCAGCGACTCCACTTCAAATCCGGTGCGGCTTGCGATGCGCTGGATGGCGCGGCGTGTGTTAGCGCGGTAAGTTGTCGGGAAGGATTCATGAGAAGGCCGCCGCAGCAATTTCTCAATCATAAAGCGCTGTAGCCCGTCGGGCACGAGGCGGCTTACCAGCGGTATGTAATTATTGGCGTTTGTCGTCAAAAGCACCAGCCGTCCATCTGGGCGCAGCACCCGCGCCATCTCCGTGAAGGCCGCTTCTGGCTCTACAAAGTGCTCGACTACCCACTGGCTCACCAGCAAATCAAAATGCGCATCGGGGAAGGGCAAATGTGCCGCATCTGCCATCGCTACCGCGTGCATGGAGGTATTATGTTGCAAATCGCTGAAGCTCAAATCAATGCCAATGCGCGCTTGCGCCTGCTGCATCACGTCTGCCGCCAGACTGGTACGGCCACAACCGACATCCAGCAAGCGCGTTTCTTCGGTGAGTGCGGCGGCGATGCGGTCGGCATAGCGCTGGCCAGCATCGCGAAAGT
The DNA here is from genome assembly GCA_034435735.1 of Anaerolineae bacterium. Classification (GTDB taxonomy): domain Bacteria; phylum Chloroflexota; class Anaerolineae; order Aggregatilineales; family Phototrophicaceae; genus S146-30. Next base: position 2,842 of record DAOTWU010000573.1, read on the forward strand.
TCGGATAAGTGCGGTCAAAAATTGCCTGACAACGACGATAACGGGGGCTTTCAGTATATGCGCTCATAATGACCTTTACACATTCAGCGGAAAATCACGCGCAGGCATTATAACGGCAAGGACCGCCACATACAACGCGCGTTGCGGGAACGGCAGCTAATGGTTAATCTTAAGCAGGGAAGAGAGGGGATATATGACCGCACTCCTGTACATACTAGATTTAAGCGGCGTGGCCGTTTTTGCTATTACGGGCACGTTGGCGGTTCGCCATAAAAAGCTAGACCTATTTGGCGTTGTCGTGGTGGCAGTGGTGACGGCTATCGGCGGCGGCACATTGCGCGATGTGCTTTTAGGCCGCACCCCCGTCTTCTGGGTGAAAGATGCCGCCTATTTGGTTGTCGCTGGCTCTGCTGCCGTGGTGACGGTGGTCTTTGTCCGCTTCATCAACTTTCCGCGCCGTGCCTTACTCATCGCCGATGCATTAGGGCTGGGCTTATTCACCGTGCTAGGCGCAGATATTGCTTTGGATGCTGGCGTGCACCCAGCAATTGCTGCCGCTATGGGGGTGATGAGCGGTACAGCGGGCGGCGTTATCCGCGATTTGCTGGCGAATGAAATCCCGTTGATTTTGCGCAAAGAAATTTATGCCATCGCCTCGCTATGTGGCGCGGTGGTTTATATTGTTTTGCTTCAGTTGAGTGTAGGCACACAGCCTGCTGCATTGGCAGGTGCGGCCATCACTTTTGTCTTGCGGGTGGCGGCTATTCGTTGGCGCTGGAGCTTTCCTGTTTTTTAACGTTGCGGCATGATTGAACAACTGCAACTAAAATGAATCTGAAAACTATTGTTTAAGGGGATGCCATGTTACGAGCAATTTTGAATCTGTTGGGGGCGTTATTTGGCCGTAAGAAGCAGGCCGATGATGCGGCTGATATTGCGCCTCCGGTGAACGTCCTCGCTGGCACAGCCCAGACGGCCACGACACATGACATATCACACGGCTTTGTTTTACCAGACCGTAATTTTAACCAATGGTTAGAGGCTATTCAGCCTTACCTCCAGCATTTTGGCCGTGTGGCTGTCATTCGTGATGTGCGCGGCAATGACCTGAACCGCTTCCGCAATGTGACCGCAGTGCAAGCGCCATCTATGTGGGTGAACGATGATGCACTGACACATATTCGGCGCGTTTATCCCATGGTGGTGAAAGTTGACCTCATTCGGGTGGATACGCCCCAAAAATTGGCTGATGTGCTCGCCCAACGCATCGCGCAAGATGATCGTTTTGGCGTGTTGACGGGTGAAGGCAAACATATCTTCGAGCGCTTTAT
>DAOTWU010000574.1:0-5913 GCA_034435735.1 Anaerolineae bacterium
CTGCTACTAGGCGCTGCGGTTCTCCAACAAGCTCACCCGTTGCGCCATTGATAATGCTCACTTCTACCGTCACTTGGTTAATGGTGTAGCTTTCAGTGACGACAGGTGGTTCTTCCAGCTTCTCCCGCTCTTCAATGAAGGCTTCAATTTGGCGGTCGGTGTAGGGGATGCGCCCGCCTTCCTCGATATTTTGTAGCAAAGCATCAAGTTCGGCGATGCGGTCTAATGTCTCTAACCGCCGTGTGGCTGCATTGCGTAGCGCATTGGTGGCCACATCGGTGAAGCCGTTAATATTTCTCAAGGTGTTATCATCAGTGGCGAGATTATTCGCCAGACGCAAGGTGATCACATCACCAGCCCGCCCGATAAATGCCACCTGCTCCTGTGCTTGCTCTGTTTGAGAACCAGAGACAATATCGATATTTCCAGCAGTGAGGTACGTTTCTGGCAGGGGGATACTCGCTTCGATAACGGGCGGAATGATGAGCAAGGCCACCAGTACAACAACGATGCCCGCGACCAGCGACGCCCCAATTCTCCGTGCAAACGCTGCTAACGATACACCAATTGTCAGCGCGACGAAGATGACCACTAGCAATATGCGAATATCAATTTCTGGCACAAGTGGCAAACGCCCAACGGAAAGCTGCCGCAGGTTCAACATAATAGAGAACCAATTGGCGTCTTTCACCGTCCATGTGACGAAAGAGATAATCGTCGAGATGATGATGAGAATGCCCAAAATGGTCAGAATAGCGTCCGTCCATGAACTGAACAGGTTTGTGCGTATCCAGGCCAGCACGCCAACTTCTAATAGTGGCGGTGGTCGACGTTCCGGCTCTTCGTAGTAAATACGGGTTTGTGCTTCGTGTGGTTGTATCGATGACATAGTCTCACCTCGTGACCAGTTGGAAGCGACTATTGACGAGGTTCATGAATAGTGAAATGAGCAAACTCATGCTGAGGTAAATCAACATCACTAGCGTGAAGCCCGTCACAGATTGGCCGGATTGGTTCATAATCGTCACACCAACCGCATAGGTATCGGCGTAGGCGATGGCTGTCGCCAAACTAGAGTTTTTCGCTAGGTTCAAATATTGGTTGCCTAACGGCGGAATAATGACCCTCAGCGCTTGTGGCAAGATAATCATCCGCAACGTTTGCGCTTGCGAAAGCCCTAGCGCCCGCGCCGCCTCTGTTTGGCCATAGGGTACGGCTTGAATGCCTGCGCGCACGATTTCCGCGATAAACGCCGATGTGTAGATAACGAGGCCTAGCACCAGCGCTGTATATTCTGGTGTGACCTGTGTCCCTTGTGTAAAGCGGAATTTGGGCTTTTCTGGCAAGAGTACGAGGAACGGCTCTACACTGTAAAGCGCTTTTTCGTCGCGCGTGGCGTCCTCGCTGGTGAGGTATGAAACCCTGTCCATATAGACAATTTCGCCATCCTGAACGATCGGAATTTGCTCTGGTGGTGCTTCTGTACCGACGAAGAACCAGCCGCCCAGCGAGAAACCAACAATCGATAGAATGGCATACCAGCCGCGCGGGATGGGGCGGCCTGTTGTCTCGGTAACACGTCCAGCATAAACCCAGATGGCGAAGGCCACAATCAACCCTAGTACGGCAAACGCCAACCACTCGTTGAAGCGTGCCGTGGGTAAAATTTCTGGCATGACGAAGCCTTTATTGCTAATGAAGAAGACTGGATAAGTCTCTAGTGGCAAGACTTCGGCATCTGGCAAAATACTGAGGCCTTTGAAAATGACATAAACCGCACTGGCTAACCATTGTAAAAACGCTAATAAGCCAAAGCCAAGCAAATACCCTCTACGGTTGATCGAAATAAAATTCGCGCCTAGTAAAAACAGAAAACCTACTGCGGGGAAGAGCAGTGGTGCAGGCTCTGTAATCAGGTATGCCAGCTCTATAAGGATAATGGCGAGTATAGCGCCAGACGGCATCCCCAAGCGAGAGGGCGAACGCGACATGCGCCCATAAAGCACCATGCCCGCCAACACCAGAACATAGGTGATATAACGCAGCGGAATATATGCGATGCCTTCGTTGGGGATAGTGACTTCGTCCTTGAAAATCTGTAGCATAACGACGAAGTACCAGAAAATGAGTTGTACCAATAATGGTGTATTTCTCAGTAATTCAACATAAGCACGGGCGATGTTACGTATCAACCAGTTACGACTGAGCAAGAAAATACCAATAAAAATACCCAGAATCGTAGCCAGCACCAAACCAATGGAAACAGCCCGTAGTGTATTAATCACACCAACCAGAAATGCCTGGCCGTATGTGCTGTTTGTCGTATACCAATCGGGGTGTTCAGCAATGACAAAGCCAGAGCGGCTTTCTAAGAAGTCAAAATTGGGCGTGAGATTTTTCGCCTCCAAAGAGCTAAATATTTGTGTCCATAAAATTGCCAGTGCGGCAACAACAATGATGCCGAAAATAATCTGGCCAACAATTTGGAGGACGCGGATGTCACGCAAGAAGTCTAGCACACTCCCCTGATGACGTTTCTCCGCAATCATAAACCTGCCTCGCATTTCCTATTTGTGGCTCAATTGCCACAGGGCGACATCGAAAACGGTTTTGGGATAAGTTAGCGGGATGCACACCGAAACCAGTGGCATCCCGCTACATTATCTAGCGCAACTTAACAGCGCAGCGATTTAACGGAATGGCGGAGCGTACAGCAAGCCACCATCTGTCCACAGTGCGTTCACGCCACGGGCATCCAAGCCGATGGGTACGAGATGACGCTCGTAAATTTCGGCATAGTTGCCAACTTGGCTGATAACGGTCACCATGAAGTCATTGGCCACACCCAGGTAGCTACCGCTGGGGTTGTTGCCTTGACCGAGCAGGCGGGCGACGTTCGCGCCGACGCGGCTGATGTAGTCTTCATCGCTCTCGCCGTCTTGCTGCACGAAGTCCATCACGTTCTGGCTGGTGATGCCTTCTTCTTCAGCTGTAATCAGGCCGAAGACGGTCCAGGCGATAATTTCAGCAAATTGCGGGTCACTTTGTGGTGACAGCGGGCCAAGCGGCTCTTTGGAGAGTGTTTCTTCCAAAATGGTGTGTGCGCCTGGATCTGGAGCAGTGCTACGGAAGGCAGCCAGACCGCTCTTATCAGTGGTGAAGCCTTCGCAACGGCCAGAGAGGTAAGCATCCCAAGTGCTGGGGGCATCGGGGAAGACCTGCAGTTCAATATCCAAACCTTCGATACGGTCGGAGATATTCAGCTCGGTGGTTGTACCGGTCTGAACGCAGATTGAACCGCCTTCGAGTTCCTCAATAGTGCTGATGCCGAGTTCGGTCGGGACCATCACGCCTTGGCCATCGTAGAAAGTGGTTGGCCCAAAGATGGCGCCCCATGTCACGTCACGGCTGAGTGTCCAAGTAGTGTTACGGGACATCATGTCAATTTCGCCAGATTGAATGGCTGCTTGACGCTCAGCACCAGTCAACGGGCGGAAGGTCACAGCGTTGGCATCGCCAAGAATGGCGGCGGCAACTGCACGGCAAATATCAATATCGAAGCCTTCAAATTCGCCAGCGTCGTTCACAACGCCGAAGCCAACCAGGTTCGCATTCGCGCCGCAAATCAGTTCGCCGCGGTCCAGGACAGCTTGGGCGATCGGGCCGAGCTCAGTTTCCTGCGCCCCAATGCCCACAATACCCAAAGCGAGTACGGCAATTAATAAAGATACAAAAACCAGACTTTTACGCATTTTGTTTCTCCTTAAACGCGTATTTCAAATATCAAAAAAATACGGGAATACAACAATACCCCTGAGTTGGTCTGTAATGGGTCTTGTCTTACCCGCTTCTTGACAATTTGCAGTCTAACGTAAATCGCACCATATGTCAAAAATTTTCTGACATAAAACGAGCGAGATATTTAGGTATATTACACATAGGCACTTTACACAAAGATGGCTTGGTAAAGATAAGTTACATTGCGGTATTGCTACAATGATGAAAGGGGCTAAACAGCAAACCTGTAGATAATTTTGAAGAATCTGTTAAATGTTGAATATTCTACGTGACAGATGGGCGTTCTCTGTGTTATATCAATTGCGTATTCGGGGCAGGAGTAAGGGACGAATTTATGCGCGTTGCACTATTTACCGAAACTTTTTTACCCAAAGTTGATGGCATTGTCACTGTTGTATGCTTATTGCTCGATCACTTAGCCAAGCGCGGGGTAGAGAGCGTCATCGTCGCCCCACGTATTGGCGACATCACCCACTATAACGAAACTGAAGTGATTACCGTCCCCAGTTTCACTGTCCCGCTTTATCCTGAACTCAAAACCGGTCCGCCCAGCCCGTTCACTTATTCGCGGTTAAAAGCCTTTCAGCCAGATGTTGTGCATCTCATTCATCCCGCCTTTATCGGCACATTTGGCTTGTTGATGGCCAAACGCCTGGGCGTTCCGACGTTAGCTTCGTTCCATTTAGATATTGCCCGTATCACCCAGCATTTCAATATTGGGCCGTTATCGCTCGGCTTTTTACAGCCCATCACCAATTTCTACACGCGCGTCGTCTTCAATGCCGCTGACTATACCCTCGCACCGTCTAAGCTCATTCAGCGCGATATGCTCGATATTGGCATTCAAAAAGTAGGATTGTGGCGACGTGGTGTTGATGCCGAGAAATTCCACCCGCGCCATGCCAGCGCCGAAATGCGCGCTGCCCTCAGCGATGGCCATCCTGATGAGACATTGTTGTTATATGTTGGACGGCTCTCCAATGAAAAGCAAATTGACCACATCAAGCCCGTGTTAGAAGCCGTACCCAATACACGCTTGGCTATTGTTGGCGATGGCCCCGCCCGTGAAGATTTAGAGGCCTATTTTGATGGGACGCCGACGAAGTTTATGGGGTATTTGAAAGGGGAAGCGCTCTATAGCGCTTATGCCAGTGCTGACATTTTCGTTTTCCCATCTGCTATGGAGACTTTTGGCCTCGTTGTAACAGAGGCGATGGCCGCTGGCTTACCTGTTGTGGCTTCCCGCGTTGGTGGTATCCCCGATGTGGTGCAAGAAGGCGTTACGGGCTACACCTTTGAATCTGGTGATATTGACGCCTTGATAGACGGTGTGCGTCGCATTGCCACCAGCCGCGCGCGTATAAAACAAATGGGGCAGGCCGCCCGCGCCTTTGCCGAAACGCAGTCTTGGCCTGCCATGATGGATGAAGTGATTGATTTATATGCCGAGCTTATCACAACTCGACAAGCCGCTTTAACCGCCTAGTTTGTATCGGCTGCTGTTTGCGATGGCGTCAAGCTCATATATCCCACTAACAGGGTGATTGCGGCAGTGACCAGCCAGTACAAAAACTGGGCGGTGGTGGGAAAATCGAATTCTGTCATATATTGCGGCAGCCATTCCGTTAGCACGCCGAAGACGCCCACCGCTACCAGCAGAACACCAGAGGCACGGGTGAGGGCGGTATGGTTACGCCCCAACCAGCCGACAACACGGCGCTGTAGTGGCACTGCTATTAAGGGCAACACCAGCAACGGCCAGCCGAACCCCACGCCAAACCCCAGCACATAGATAATCTCTGTGAAGATGCTTCCGCCTTCTGCCGCGCCCAGCAAAAACGCAGATGTGATAACGGGACCAGTGCAGGGCAGCGTCATTGGGCCAAAGAACAAGCCATATACATAGGCCGCTGCGTAAGGATTGCTGACAACGGGCGCTTGTGCCGTGCTCAGGCGAGCAAATGGGTTGCGCCCGCGTAGCATCCAAATGCCCAATATAATCACAAAGGCGTAAATGAGCGGCAACAGCACCGGTAAAATGCTGGCAAAGGCTTGCTGTAGTAAGTACAGTACCATCCCGATTATCAGCATCGCTGTTAAAACGCCCGCCAGCAC
>DAOTWU010000575.1:0-9021 GCA_034435735.1 Anaerolineae bacterium
GCCGTAGACCCCACCAGCCCCTTTACTGGTGGGGCTATTCTTGGTGACCGCATTCGGATGCGCGATTTATCTGGCGATGCTGGTGTGTTTATCCGTAGTATGGCGACGCGCGGCAGCCTCGGCGGTTTAGCCCGCGCAACCCGTGATGCTATTCGTGTGATGGACGCCGCTGGCTTTGATGTGATTCTCGTAGAGACAGTCGGCGCTGGACAAAGTGAAGTCGATATTGTCCGCACTGCCCACACAACGCTTGTTGTTGAAGCGCCTGGGTTAGGCGATGATGTTCAGGCAATCAAGGCGGGCATTTTGGAAATTGCCGATGTGCTTGTTGTCAATAAGGCCGACCGCCCTGGTGCGTTGAATACGGTGAAAAGCCTCAATGCAATGTTACGTATGGGGCATCCCGCTTCACGCACGCAATTGGTAGCACACCATGGGCGCTTGCTAGAGGCGGAAGAGCCAGCGTCTAACGAGCATGAAGCAATGTGGATACCCCCAATTGTCCAGACGGTTGCAATTGAAGGGAAGGGGATTGATAAACTGCTGGAGGCAATCCATAAACACCGTGAGCATTTACAACAAGATAACCTGTTTGATGCGTTAGAGCGCACACACATTGAAGTTGAATTGTACGAGCGCCTGCGTGAAGCGTTACTGGCGAATTTACTTCGCAATATTTCACAAGAAGCGATACAAACGCTTATCCAGCGCATTCAAACACGAGAGATAGACCCGCAAGGGGCAGTTCAAGAATTGCTACAAACTCAACAGATGAAGGCATAGGGAGCAGGGGGCATATGTCGACAGAATCATCAACCAGCAAGAAAATACCAGGCACAAAAGCGTTCCACAATCGTCATACTGCAATTAACCGTTTTGGCGAACTCACGCTGTTTAGTGGTTCAGCGTCGCCAGCACTAGGTGAAGAAATTGCGGCTTATATTCGCCAACATTCCGATTATCATGATGTGTATTGCGGGCGCTACCAACGAGTAACCTTCTCCAATGAGAACATCTTTATTCGCCTTGAGGAAAGTGTCCGCGGGAAAGATGTTTACATTGTGCAGACGATGGCCTCGCCTGTTCATGAGAACATTTTTGAGCTACTCATTATGATAGATGCGCTCAAGCGTGACTCTGCTTGGCGAATCAATGTTGTTGTGCCCTATCTGGCATATGGTCGCTCCGATAAAAAAGACCAGCCTCGCGTACCTATCACTGCGCGCTTGCTGGCCAATATGCTGGAGACGGCTGGCGCAGACCGCTATATGACGATTGACTTACACGCTGGCCAAATTCAAGGCTTCTTCAATATCCCCGGCGATGCACTGACCGCTTTTCACTTGCTCAGTGATTATGTCGCTGGTTTGCAAATTGAAAACCTCACAGTTGCTGCTACGGATTTGGGATTTGCCAAAGAAGCGCGTAACTGGGCGCATAAACTCAATGCTCCCGTAGCTTTTATTGAGAAGCGCCGTGAGGATAATGCCGAACGCCCGCGTGCTATGTCTGTCGTTGGCGATGTCAAAGGGCGTAATGTGCTTTTGGTTGATGATGAAGTGAACACTGCTGGCAGTGTTGTAAATGCTGTCACCTTGCTGAGAGAGTTCGGTGCGCAGGATATTTATCTCGCCTTCACGCATCCTTTCCTCACGGAAGTGGCTTATGAGCGTTTGGCTGCGCTCGACTTTCGGGAGATTATCTGTACTAATACGATACCTATTCCCGAAGATAAGATTTTGTCCAATATGACTGTGCTCTCCGTCGCTCCCATGCTGGCTGAAGTTATCTTGCGTGCACATCAAGGGCGCAGCGTTGGGGAGCTTTTCGACGAATAGCTGGAACAGCAATTAAAAAGCCGCCTCGTTTTAGGGGCGGCTTCTTCTGATATTAGAACATAACGGTTACTTCATCAAGCTGCTCAACTTCCCCGCTAGTGAGTGCAACTTCGCAAGCGCCTGCTACTTGCTGTAATTGTTCAACGGTGCGCGCCCCGATAATGGGAGCGGTGATTGTTGGCTTGGCCAATAACCAGGCTAGCGCCACCTGTGCGACAGGTACATCATGCACTTTTGCAATGTCCATCGCCATATCAAGGGCGTTGTATGCATCATCATTATTAATAAGCCGTTGTATGAGGCCGCTGCCGCTACGTGTGCTATCTGGCTCTCGGTTTTCACGGGTGTATTTACCTGTTAAAAATCCCGCAGCTAACGGGCTATAGGGGATGACGCCAATGTTTTGGTCGGCACAGGTTGCTGCTAATTCCCGCTCATACTCCTTGCGGTGAAGCAGGCTATAGTGCGGTTGCAAGCTATCAAACCGAACATAGCGATGTACATCTGCCACCCATAATGATTTCATCAAAAGCCATGCAGGATAATTGCTCGCCCCGATATAGCGCACTTTTCCGCTTTGCACTAGGCTATCCAGCGCTGCGAGTGTTTCATCTAGTGGGGTTTCGTTATCTGGCCAGTGTACTTGATATAAGTCAATATAATCAGTTTGTAGCCGCCGCAAGCTATCTTCTACGGCCTGCATAATATGATGGCGGCTGAGTCCTTCTCCATTGGGGCCGTCCCACATCCGCCCACGTACTTTTGTGGCGATAATGACCTCGTGACGAGGGCGTTTTTTCAACCACTTACCGATGATCGTTTCCGATTCTCCGCCTTCGTTGCCGTCAATCCAGCGAGAATACACATCTGCAGTATCGAAGAAGTTAATGCCCGCTTCTATTGCTGCGTCCATAATGGCGAAAGAGGTCGCTTCATCTGCTGACCAACCGAATGTCATTGTTCCCAAGCACAAGCGACTGACTTTCAGCCCTGTTCGCCCTAAGTTTGCATATTGCATAATCCCAACTCCAGTCCTAATCTTTTAATGGGGGCGTAATTTTGTTGTCCCATCATATTTATGTCTTGCCTGTCGCTAATTCTAACAGGTTTCGGACATTGCTATGATATAATGAAGTCCAATTGGTCTATTGAGTATTCACTTAACGAGGCACTATGTTTCGCAAAATAGTTAAAGCGGTAGTTGGCGATCCGGTAGAACGTGCAATCGCCAAGTATCGCGCTGCGGTTGAACAAATTAACGCGCTTGAGCCAGATATGCAGGCGCTATCTGATGCTGAATTGCGCGCTAAAACTGATGAGTTTCGCCAGCGTCTGGCTGATGGCGAGACGCTCGATGACTTGTTGATAGAAGCCTTTGCCGTTGTTCGCGAGGCTTCGGTACGAACCATTGGCTTGCGCCACTATGATGTACAGCTTATTGGTGGCATGGTTCTACATCAGGGCAAAATTGCCGAGATGCGTACTGGTGAGGGTAAAACGCTAGTTGCCACTCTCCCGCTGTACCTCAATGCTTTGCGGGGAAGTGCTCACCTTGTTACGCCTAATGATTACTTGAGTAAAGTCGGCTTGCAACAAATGGGGCCGATTTATCATTTGCTAGGGATTAGCGCTGCCGTTATCCAAAATGCGCCTCCTGGCTCTGGTACGGGGTCATTTATGTATGACCCGACATTTAATTCGGATGATGATCGTTATCAGAATTTGCGTCCAATCTCTCGCCGCGAGGCCTATCAAGCCGATATTACTTACGGTACAAACAATGAATTCGGCTTCGATTACCTGCGTGACAATATGGTCTGGAGCGTTGACCAGATTGTGCAGGGTGAATTGGTATATGCCATTGTCGATGAGGTCGATAACATCCTCATTGATGAAGCGCGTACTCCGCTCATCATTTCTGGTCCGTCTGACCCGCCATCAGAGTATTACCGCATCTTCACTGATATTGTTCGCCGTTTGAAGCCCAGCAGCGAAGAGAGCGTCGAAAACGAAGAGCCTGATGGCGATTATGTCATTGATATTCAAGACCGCGTCGCGTACTTGACAGAGCAAGGCGTTGAGAAAGTAGAGCGGGCGTTAGGCATAGACCGCCTCTATGACCCAGAAAACGCCGAGATGATACCTTATCTCGATAACTGCTTGCGTGCGCACGCGCTTTATAAACGTGACCGTGAGTACATCGTTGAAAATGGTCAGGTTGTCATTGTTGATGAGTTCACTGGCCGCTTGATGCATGGCCGCCGTTTCTCTGAAGGTCTTCATCAAGCAATTGAGGCCAAAGAAGGGGTGGAGATTCGCCGCGAAAATATGACGATGGCGACCATTACCTTCCAGAATTTCTTCCGCATGTATAAAAAATTGGCGGGTATGACTGGTACTGCTGCCACGGAAGCGGAAGAATTTGAGAAGATTTACGGCCTGGAAGTTGTGGTTATTCCCACGAACTTGCCGGTTATTCGTGCCGATCATCCCGATTTTATCTTCATGACGGAACGCGCCAAATGGAACGCCGTGGTCGAAGAAATTCGCCAGCGTCATGCAAAAGGGCAGTCAGTGCTTGTTGGTACGGTCTCTGTCGAGGCGTCTGAACACCTTAGCAAGTTGCTCAAACGGGCGGGCATCCCCCATGAAGTGCTCAATGCGAAAAACCACTTCCGCGAGGCGAGTATCATCGCGCAAGCTGGTCGGCCTGGTGCGGTAACTATTGCTACTAACATGGCTGGTCGTGGTGTCGACATCTTGCTGGGCGGTAATCCAGAAGGGTTAGCACGCGAGGCCTTGCGTAAAAAAGGGCTAGAGGTTACCGAAGTATCGCCAGAAGAGTGGCAAGCAGCGTTACAAGAGGCTGAAGTGCAGTGCCAAGCTGACCGCCAGAAAGTGCTTGAGTTAGGCGGCTTGTACGTTCTTGGTACAGAGCGCCACGAAGCGCGCCGTATTGATAACCAGCTGCGCGGGCGTGCTGGCCGTCAAGGTGACCCAGGCGAATCACGTTTCTTCATCAGCCTTGAAGATGATTTGGTGCGGCGCTTTGGTGGTGACCGTATCAAAAGGGTGATGTCATGGGCGAACTTCCCAGAAGATGAGCCAATTGAACATAACGTTATCTCCAAATCCATCGAGCAAGCGCAAATCCGCGTTGAAGGCCATAACTTCGATATTCGCAAGCGCGTGCTTGAGTATGATGATGTGGTCAACAAACAGCGCGAAATCATCTATGCTCAACGCCGTCGCTGGTTAGAAACAGAAGATTTAACCCCGATTGTGTTGGGCATCATTGACGACCTCATTGTTGACACTTTGGATGAATTTATTCCCGAAGGTGTTGATTGGGATGAAGTTGACTTTGAGGCGCTGCACCGCCACCTGTATACCATTTTCCCTGTGCCTAACGACATCACGCCCGAAGTCATGGCGGAGCTTGATGAAGATGAGCTAGAAGAGCGCCTCATTAATGCTGCTCATGAAGCCTATGAACGCAAACGCCAAGAACTGGAGGCGCATCAAGAAGGGTTGATGAAACGGGCGGAGCGCCAAACGCTTCTGCGCGCGCTGGATAATAACTGGATTCGACACCTTACCGACTTGGATATCCTGCGCGAGGGTATTGGCCTGATGGCGATTGCTCAACGTGACCCACTGGTAGAATATCAGCGGGAAGGCTTCCGCATGTTCCATGAACTGGAAGACCGCATTCACCGCGATGTGGCTCGCACTATTTTCTCCATTCGTGTGGAACGTGCCCAAGCGCAACCAGTTCGCCGCCCTATGCGCGCTATTCGCCCAAATACCACTAACGGCAAATCTAAGCCAGAGCCGAAGCGGAAAACAGCGAAGGAAAGCCTAGGGCGCAATGACCCATGCTGGTGTGGGAGTGGCAAGAAGTATAAACATTGTCACATGCGCCAGGATAAAGCCGAAGCGCGTCCAACATAATGCTTCTTTTGGGGGCAGTGTTTAGGGCTGCCCCCACATTCCCTATATGAATAATTTAGCTTTTATAACTATGGCGGCAAAGTATGTATTTTTAAACGATTTTTTGGTTTAATCTATGTTGCTTATGGATGCTGTTGCGGTTATAGTATGAAGTAACGCATATACCAAGATAGCCCAATGATATTTGCCATGGTGTGCCATGTTTGGGAGGGTGTCAATGGTAGCTCATGAACCAGGGAATACTGATTTAGACCCCATGTGGGTGGAATTTCTTCAGACAAAGGTCGATACATTCGCCAAATGGGACCTTGTACGTTTTTTTCATGACAACCCCCACATGATAGATACAGCTGAAAACATCGCCCGTTATATGGCACGTGATCTTGAGCAAGTACAACACGAACTCAAAGGGCTGGTCTCTGCAGATGTTTTATCTATGGAAGTTCGTGGCCAGGTAGAGGTTTATCGCCTGACAGAAAATGAAAAAATCCGTACTTTGATACAAGATTTCATTGCGGCTTGCCACGACTATAATTTCCGTCGTAAAGCCATTGACTGTATCATTCACGGTATGAACTATCATCGTGAAGAAATTTAAGTTATCGGGCTAAGCCGGTGGATTTAGTTTCACTCAATCGATTCTTTGCGCTTTACTCTTGGTTTGTCCTTGCTATAGTTGTTTTCTTCATTGCGCTGATCGCACGCTTTTACCAGCGTTTCTCCAATAAAAACACCTATTTTCGCTATTTTCCCCTGCCAATAATTTTGTTTGGTGTGTCTGCTGTGCGCTATGGGAGTATTAATCGTATCGCTGGTGATGCCGTTGCCGATATTGCAGCAGCTATAGGCGGAGGCTTTTTAATTCTGCTACTCTTTAACCTCTATCGTTGTATGCTAAAAAGCTGAGAAGGTTAGTACATGGCCACACTCATTGGAGCATTAGGTATTTTGGGGCCTTTGGCTGTTGGCGGTTTACTGGTGATATTGGGGCTGCTTAGCCGCCGCATGGCGCGTGTGACTCATGATAAGCCTTATTATATACTCAGCTTTATCGGCGCTTTGCTTGTATGGAGTGGGGCAGTAATTCGTCTCTTAAATTTGAATTCCCAAACTACTGATTTGCATCAAAATTTATTGTGGTCAATACTATATAATGGTTTGCCCGCTGCTGGCTTGACACTTGGGTTATATGTTGGCTGGCGCTATTGGAGTTGGCTGCTGGCTGATAGGGAATAAAAACCACTTTTTCCGCAGGCTGTGCATGGAGTAATTCATGTCTATTTTCGATGCAGAGGCGCGCCTCGCGGTTGATGGCTCTCTCTTAGAGCGCATACAAGCGATGCCGAAAATTGAATTACATCGACACCTCGAAGGGTCATTGCGGTTACAAACGCTGGTAGATATTGCCCGCGAATATGATATTGAAATGCCTGAATATGACCCAGAGTTATTACGCCCTTTTGTCCAGATGATGCCGGGTGAAGATCGATCTATGGCGCATTTTCTGGGCAAGTTCGCGACATTGCGCCAGTTTTACCGCTCGCTAGACGTTATCGAGCGCATTACCCGTGAAATTGTACTAGACGCAGTCAGCGACAATGTGCGCTATATGGAGCTGCGTTTTACCCCACCAGCCTTGAGCAATATCATCGGTTGCTCTCTCTCGGAAATTGTGTCCCTTGTTTGCCAAACTGCTTGTAAAACTGCAGAGGATGCGGGCATCGATGTGCGTCTAATTGTTTCGATGAATCGCCATGAAAGTGTTGAAACGGGGGAAGCCGTTCTTAAAGCGGCATTAGAGCACCAGAATAAGGGCGTTGTCGGGCTGGATATAGCCGGTTTTGAAGTTGGTCATCCCGTTCAGGCCTTTCGCCATATTTTCTCCACTGCGAAAGAAGCTGGTCTCGGCATCACCGTTCATGCTGGGGAGTGGGAGGGTTCTGCTAGCGTTTGGGATGCCGTGAGTATCTTACATGCTGATCGTATCGGGCATGGTATTCGCACTCTCGACGATCCCGGTGTGTTAAACGTCGTTCTTCATCGTGGGATTACGTTGGAAGTGTGCCCCAGTAGCAATTATGATAGCGGTGCTGTAGACCGTTACGAAGACCATCCATTACCTATATTGACTGGGCAGGGAATCAAAGCGACGATTAATACAGATGACCCGCTAGTATCAAATATCACCCTTAGTGATGAATATGCGCGGGTGCTCACATATTTACCTTTTACATTTGATGATTTGAAGTCTTTCATCTTAACGGCTGCACGGGCGGCATTTTTACCTGTCGAAGAACGTATGGATTTGGTGCGCCGTTTTGAAGATTGGCTTGCCGAGTTTGAAATCGCGTGAACATCGTTCCATCGCTCACAGATAAACGTCTACGACTTACCAATTTCACCTTAGCTGGCATAGGGTTTGCTATTCTGCTGGCGTATATTCTCATTTCTTTCCAGTATTTACCGCCATACGATTACCAGTATTTCGCACAAGGCGCACAAGCATTTTGCTTTGATAACGCTCACTTTTCTTTTAGTGAAGCCTATCTATACCCTGCGCCTTTCTATACAGCATTTTGCTTACCTGATGCCCTTGCGCCGCAATTATGGCTTTGGATATGGATGTTAGCACCCTTTTTCATGGCGATGTGGCTTGTTAAAGGCCGTGCTGCTGTTCTGGCTTATCCGCCTCTTTTTTTGTTGCTATTGCTTGGACAAAGCACGTGGCTTGTGCTGCCGCTTTTTATCCTCGCTACATATTACCATCGTGGCGGGCAGGTGCGTTGGTGGCATAGCGTGTTTTTGGCGTTAGCTGTCTTTAAGCCGCATATCGCTTTTCCCGCTGCGCTTTATGTGCTCTGGTGTTGGCGGCAACGTCCTCTCATATTGCTAGTGGCTGCTTTGTTTGTTTTAGCGCTTGTGGTGCCATCTTTCATTTTGCGCCCAACATGGGTACAGGAATGGCTAGCAACAGGGCGCACTTTCCGCGCTGTGAGCATGGCGAGCATTGCTTATATACCTGTTAACCTCTTCCAGCTTGATGGCACAGCCTATCAAACAGGCGTCATGGTTGTTTGGGGATTTTGCCTATTCACAGGCTTTTTACTATATGGGCTATTTCGTTGGCGGCGGGGGAGACTGGATTATGAGGATTGGTTGCTATTGATATTATTGGTCAACCCAACATTACATGATTATGACCTCATCATTCTTTTGCCATTACTTGCTG
>DAOTWU010000576.1:0-2008 GCA_034435735.1 Anaerolineae bacterium
GGCGGAATGGAGCGCGCAAACTCCCCTTCATTTAAGAGCGCAGACCAGTAGCCCTCATCTAGTTCTGGCGGTGGAGGCTTGAATTCAGATCGTCGCTGTTGATTATTTGGCATCGATCCCCCTTTACTAACAGTAAGAACAAATACAGTTGAATGATGCAATCGTTGCTGTTGCAAATATGTGTTATCTGTTCTGTGAATACCAGTACATAACGTTCCGAAATCAAGCATAGCATTAACTGCTGGAGGTGTCCAGTTGACCGAAACGCATCTTAGATGGAGGCATTTCAAAGTGATTATGATGTGTGTGTCGTTTGATTTTCCATGTCAATGAGCGTCTGCGTTATCGCATCTATCGCGCTGCGTTGCTTGCGATAAAAATCAGGTTCGCTGACAGCTAAGCGGATAGCAACATCCCGAACCTTGCGCCGCTCGATAAAACGCATGTGGAGAATGTTATAAATTGTCCACTCTGGACTTGTGTATTGGCGTTCACCTTCTGGTTGTTGCCGTTCGATGGCTTCTAGTAGGATAGCGCGTAAGGCTCTGGCTGGATTGTTGTCGTGCTCAGGGAGGGCTTGACGAACAATATTCAATTCCAGCAATCTGCTGCGGCTTAAGCCAGGTCCACCCCAGTAATGCCGTAATGCAGCCCGAACCAATTCGCGCATGGTGTTAAAATCTGGTAAGTGGGAAGGTGTCATTATCTGACGAGTATGGCCGGGGCGATATTCCAACGCATCTGCTGTGCGGCGGTCTATAGTAAATTGGGGGAGTAATCCTTCAAGTGCCGCGTACATCTCTTCTTGCAATAAAATGTCATCTAGTGTTTGCTCTGCACGAAGAACAAAATTTTTCAACATCTCTTCTTCATCTTCATTGAGCATCAGGGTTTGGTTTTGGGCTTCTATCCCCATAATGCCAATAACAGACCGCTCAATTGCGTTATCTCCAGTACGGTATGTATAAAGTGGAAAAATCCAGAAATTATCCCAATAGGCGAAGTTTCTATGGCCACCATTGAGAGGATCACCATTATTGAGTAAGGTTTCAAACTGTGTATTGTCGAGCTTTTCAATCGAGAGTTCGTTATGACTTGGCGTTATGGTGCTGATGGTTTCTAGCCCGTCATCATTAACTATGGCAATAAAGGCAGTACTCACCCGCAAATAGTCGCAAGTAGCTTCAAGAATTGCCTCTAATAGCTGTTCAAGATCGCTTCGTGTTAATAAGCGTTCGCTCAATGATTGCAGTTTACCCAGTTGGTCAACATCTTCTCCAGCATAAATAAGTGACCGTTCTAACCACGGCAAAGTCAATGCAACACTCCATTGCCAGGCTAAAATTACCGCCACCACTGCAAATGGTTTGAATTCTTCGCCTTCTAAACCAAATATACGCGAGGTAGGCGTTAAGAAGGTCATCATCACAAGTGCTACTAAGGCAGTGCCAGGGCCACGTAGCAGGAATTTCAACAGTTCTAGCTTTACAACGCGGTCAGGCCTACTAGAACCAAAGAATGATAAAGGATAGGCGAGAAATAGTAGCATTAAAACAACTACGATATTGGCGACGTTAACGAATACCATCGCCCAGAAGCTAAACTCTTCCCCCGGCCCTAAAAGTACTGAAAACGGAAATAGGCCCATAACAGGCGTTAACATGGCAAATTGCAAGTAAGCCATGCGCCTTTGGGTACTGCGGGTTAAGCAGCGCTGCTTCGCACGTTGCACATTGATGAACGCTACTATAGTGGCAACAACGTAATAAAACATGAAAACCGGAAACATGGCATCTGCGCGTAAACCGGCTGGCATGGGTGGTGTGGTTGGACGAACAAGGATGTTTGTTAAGCCAGCCATAGCGAGGAACGTCCCACTAACACCGTACAGAATGCGGATGATGCGTTTTCTTCTGCCTCGTGAGGGAAGGCCAGTGGTTGCCAATAGCGCATCTGATAGATGTAAAAGGGCAGCTGGCAAAAATGCGATACCAATCCACTGCAAGCG
>DAOTWU010000577.1:0-1689 GCA_034435735.1 Anaerolineae bacterium
GTTTCGTTAATGCCGTTGGGATATGTGCCAGTGTCTACAATGGGGCCGCTCAAATCCTCAGTGTTATAAAAAGAACCCACCCAGTTCGTGCCAAACTCTGCACTGGCAGGCGCAATAATCAAAATGGCTAGAATGATAACAACAAATCCGATTAAACGAGCGTTTTTAAGAAACATATCTCGCTCCAATTATCCTGACCAACAGGTTTCATCTTATATTATAGTTGAACACGACAAAATTGCCGCGAACGTGCTTGAATGTTAACAAATACTGACATGGAACAGGCCATGCCGCAACTTTTTACTGTGATGTGTCGTATTATATAGTAAAAGAAACACATAGCATCGGGGAATGTCAGCCATGAGTGAGAAAAACAAGAACCAATCAAATGACTTTGAGGAATTGGTCAACCGAACTTTTCAGCAAATCCGCGAATTAATCCATCAAGGCAATGCCCGACACGTCGTTGTCACCACCCAAGAGGATGAGGTCGTTCTCGATACAACGCTGACTATCGCAGCCGTTGCCGCAATCGCCATGATTTTATGGACGATGCCGCTCTTGCTCATTGCGGTTGTCATCGCACTAGCCACACGGGTGCGAGTAGATATTGTGCGGGTGATCGATGAGGTAGAAGAACCAGAAGTGCTGGACGAAGAGCCCCACTATCTCAACATTGAGGAAGATGAGCAAGAATCGATGTACAATTAGGGGCGCGGGAAATTGCGCCCCTGTTTATATCACGCTTAAGTTAAAGGCATGGCGGCGCGGGCGGTCTGTAAAGCCTGTAGTAGAGCATCGTGCACGCGCCCGTTGGTAGCGACTAAACGTCCACTACGAAAAGCTTGCGTCGCATTCACACCCTCATAATCGGTGATTTTTCCACCAGCTTCTAGCACACAAAGCGCACCCGCCATTAAATCCCACGAATGCAGCTTCTGCTCCCAATACGCGTCGAACCGTCCAGCAGCTACATAGCACAAATCTAATGCTGCCGAGCCAAGGCGGCGGATACCGCGCGTTTGGCGCATCAGTGCGACCCATTCACGCCCGTTGTTCTCTTCACTTGTCCACTTATCATAAGGGAAGCCACTGGCAACGAGCGATTGGCCTAATTCTGGCGTTGTGCTCACATGAATAGGCTGGCCATTGAGCGTTGTCCCATTGCCTTTACTGGCGCTGAACAATTCATCCATAACGGGATTATAGACCACACCCACCAGCGGGTTCATGTTGCGGTCTGCTAGCGCAATGCTCACGGCGAAAAAGGGCAGTCCTGCCGCAAAGTTCGTCGTACCATCCAGCGGGTCAACATACCACACATATTCGGCTTCGGCTAAAGGCACGCCATAACCGCCCCCCTCTTCGCCAACAATATGGTGTTCTGGGTAAGCCTTCAATAAAGCCTCGGAGAGCATCGCCTCTGAAGCGCGGTCGGCCTCGGTGACCATATCATAAGCGCTGGATTTGGTGCTGGCGGTGGTTTTACCTAAGTGAGATTTGAGGATGTCGCCTGCTTGGCGGGCAAGTTGTTCGACATGGTGCTGAACATCTGTTAAGTTCAAAGTGTTATCTCCGTGTGTCTGTTCCCGAAGTGTGCAACCTTCGGCGGCCATTATCGTATAGGATAGTAGACAAAGACAGGGTATTCTGGAGGCATCTTGTGGAACTGCTTATCATTGTTCTTGT
>DAOTWU010000578.1:0-2194 GCA_034435735.1 Anaerolineae bacterium
ACAGAATATATGCGGGTGACTTCTAAAGATTCGCCAATGGTGAGCTTGGGCAATATGCCGGGCATTGCTCTAGCTAATAAAGTTTTGCCGACGCCTGGCGGCCCTTTCATTAAAACATTGTGGTTACCCCCAGCGGCGATTTCTAAGGCACGTTTAGCATGTTCTTGCCCTTTTACATCGCTGAAGTCAATGATGTCTTCAATTGGTTGCTGTTGTTTTATCATTTCTTCAGGATGAATGTTGTAAGGCTGCAATGAGTTAAGCTGGTATAAATGCTCAACAAGATGCCCAAGGGATGGAACGGGGATAACCTGTATATTTTCAATGAGTGCTGCTTCTGGAGCGTCTTCTGGTGCAACATAAACCACATGAAAACCCGCTTCTTTTGCCGCATATACCATTGGCATCACGCCTTTAACATGTCGTATGCCACCATCTAGAGATAGCTCTCCGATAAATAAACTATGTTCAATGGCCTCATAGGGGATTTGATCTGTTGCTGCCAATACACCTACCGCGATTGCTAAATCATAGGATGGGCCGTGTTTAGGAAAATCTGCTGGGGATAGGTTCACAACATATCCCTTATTGGGAAATCGTAACCCGCTATTTTTTATCGCGGCACGTACTCGCTCTTTACTTTCTCTCACAGCAGAATCTGGTAACCCGACAATGGCAAAGCTGGGGATACCAGAACGCGGGTTAAAATCAGTCTGCACTTCAATAATTCGACCATCAATGCCCATCAAGGCACAAGCATAAACAGTGGATAACATAGGCTCTTTTCACATGTTAAATAAACAAATATAGCTTAGAGTATAACGTAACCTATACATGCGCAAATAAGAGGTAATGAGCTTTTTACGTAGCTTGACTTGGTAAATTGCACAAATAACAGCCGTGTTTTTTCGCCATCCTCGTTAGTTGACAGTTCTCTAGACCTATGTCACAATTTGCCTACAAACCAGACTGACGCTTTGGATAAAAGTTATAATGTGCATGTTAGTGCAAACCCAAACCAACACCATGACTACTCGCAACCATCAAAGTCCTTGATGGGGTGTTGTGTTACGTAAATGGGCTTACCGGCACCCCTTCAAGGGGTGTTTTTATTTCTAGCAGCGGTTATATAGATGAGGAGCAACACTTTGGTTATGCATGAATCACTTACAAGCCTAGATAGTCCGGAATACGCTATTCCTGAACAACATCGCATCCCTATCAGCAATTATCCCGCTTCTATGACGCCAATCCCTCCTTCACGTATGTTCACTATCAAGGAGGCATTGGCTAACTACAAACGCAAATATGGCGAAGATAAACCTGTCTATGATGCGTCTCAAGGGGATGGGGGGGCGAGTTTGCCCGGTGTTCCCGCAGAAATTCTAGAACGCGCCTTCAAACTGCAAGTAGAACATGGCACAGGTTATGACAAGCCTTATGGCACTGACCTCTTTCGTCGGGTAGCTGCCGAAAATTACTGGCAACTTGATGAATCAACTGGCTGGGGGCCACAAAACATCATCTTTGCACAGGGTGGGCGCGATGCTCTGTTAAAAGCTTATAAAGCCATGATTGCTTTGAAGCATAAACGTATCGGTGATTTGCTCGTTGTATCCCGTGTGCCCTGGATTAGTTATAATTGGGGTTCTTACAGTGTGGGGTTAAATCTGTTGCGTGCTCCTGGCCGCCCTGAGGACGGTTGGCGTTATACGCCAGATAGCATTCGTGCCTGCGCAGAATTTGCTCGGCGAGAGGGTCGTGAAGTTGTGGGCTTGGTTATTACATCGCCAGATAACCCCACCGGGCGCACGATACCCGTAGAAGAGCAAATTTTACTGGCGAAAACGGCGCTTGAAGCGGGCTATCCTTTTGTGCTATTTGATTGGATTTATCACTGGGTGACCGATAATGGCCCGACGGACATCAACGCTGTTCTCAATGCATTTACTCCGGACGAACGTAAGCAGCTTATTTTCTTAGATGGTCTTACCAAGAGTTTGGGCGCATCAAATATCCGTAGTGCGCATTTGCTTGCTGATGAAGCGGTCATCAAGCACATCAATAGCCAAGCATCACATGGCGTCATACCTGCTTTTTATTCACAGGCTGTTGCTATTGCCGCCTACGAAATGGGCTTCGAAAAGGCTTCTGCTTCCATCGTTGAACCCACCAAACAAAGCCGTAAGGTGCT
>DAOTWU010000579.1:0-6258 GCA_034435735.1 Anaerolineae bacterium
CCTAAAACGAGACTTTCGCCATGAAGCGGGTAATAAAGGTTCTCAGTAAAGATGTTATCCACAGAGGGTGTTAGTGGCAATAATGATAGCGTATCACCCTTTGCACCAACGAACTCATATTCCCCTGAGCGCAGTAAGCGAATGTCTTGTTTACCAGCCACAAAGCGCACATCAACGCCCTCTAGATGGGGCAACGCGAGTAAATACATATTGGCAAGCGTCTGGTCAATGCGCCCACCAGTCGCACCAATTACACGTATCCACTTTGCGCCATGCTCTACAGCATGATATAGCGCTAGTTCAA
Organism: Anaerolineae bacterium; assembly: GCA_034435735.1. GTDB lineage: Bacteria > Chloroflexota > Anaerolineae > Aggregatilineales > Phototrophicaceae > S146-30. The sequence goes on from DAOTWU010000579.1 coordinate 305, forward strand.
GGTCAGTCTCGGCCTTTTCAGCGGGAAAGCGCAACACATCAGCGCCAGCAGCAGCAATAGCATCTACTTCTGATGGCGATAAAGAGTCCATATCGCCAATAAGGGTATGTATTGGTAGATTGAATAATGGGGCTAGGCGTGCGCCGCCGTCAGCTGCAATAACATAAGCCCTATTGGTTGCGTCTAATGCACGGCGCACCATAGGGCCATCCAACGCTTCACCATTGGCCAGGATAATTACTTGCGATGTTGACATTAGATCGAACGACGTTTCCAGCGTTCCTTGATTTCGATTTTGGCGAAATCGTCTGTTTCAAAGAATTGCTTAATCAGGCGCACAAAAGGCTCATACTCGAGCATGGGGAAATGGCGCACCCCATTAAGCGGCACAGGCACAAGCGCCCCTTCCTTACCAACGGTTAGATATTGCCACACCGTTTCTGTTGGCATGGGTATAACAGGGTCATCGCTCCCGTGAATGATACCAATTGGCGATTCAATGCGGCGCAAATCATCGAGGTAAGTTGCAGCATCAAACTGAGTAATGCTGGAATGAAGCACGGCGTCACTGGTTTTATCAACATCAATTTTGAGCTTTTCATATGGCGCTTCGGTACGCTTAAAGCACTTATTGAGCAACTCAATGAGCGTCGCTTTACCTAGATGGCGCCGCAACAAGTTTAATTCCTCACCACCAAAAGCCGCCGATGTTGTCGATGGAGACGTTGGTTTATTGCCATCTGCAGCGGGAGATGATGGCAATGTTTGTTTACTGGCATCCTGTTTATCATCTGCCCCTGATTTTTCCGCTGCTTTTGCCGCCATATCTGGCGATAGCGGGAAGCGCCCAGAAGCCATTAGCATAGAGCGCGAGGGAATGGTCGGTGCGTCATGTGTCAGCGGTTTTGGCGCGGGCGCTGGCGTGCTAGAGGGCGATTGCGACGCTTTAAGTAAACGCATTTGACCAGCAGGGACGCGTTCCTCTAGATTACCGGGGTCAAAAAGGGGTGGCGCACAAAGCACCATACGCGCAATACGCTCTGGATTTTGCTTAGCATATTCCGTTAAAACCCAAGCCCCTAATGCATGGCCAATAAAGGCGGCTTTGGGCAAACCCATTTCATCCATAAAGCGCGCCAATAATTGCACCTGTTGCTGTAACGATAGTTTTGCGGGGTTTTTACTGGAATCGCCAAAGCCATACAAATCTACAGCGTACACACGATAGGAAACGTGTAACTGCTGGATAGTAGGTATCCAATAGCGCCATGAACCGAGCCAGCCATGCAATAGCACAACTGGACGACCACGACCAAGAACTTCATAATGTACAAGGTCTCCGCCTAGGGTAATAGCGCTCATAATTCGCTCTCAATGATGCTGGCGGTTCGCGGATTAATCCGCGCCGACTTCCTGCAAAATTTCGGCAACCCGTTGGGTGAGTTCATCGGGCGCAAACGGCTTCAAAATATAGGCAACTGCACCAGATTCTATACCGGTTTGAACCTCTTCATCCTGCCCTTTTGCTGAAAGAAAAACCACCGGAATATCTTTGACGGTATCAATGGCCTTCATAGCGCGGCACGCTTCATAGCCGGTCATTCTTGGCATACGAACATCCATCAAAATTAAATCAGGTTTTTCTTTCTGAGCCAGTTCTACGGCTTCTTCGCCATTAGCGGCTTGAACAATCTGATGCCCGGCAAATGTAAGTGTGAAGGCGATTAACTCGCGAATATCGCGTTCATCTTCTGCGACGAGAATACGCGCCATAGAAACTAATCCCCTGTTGATTCAGTATTGGCCATCATAGTTTGCGTTGTTGTCATATATCCGGGCTGGTTAATGGGTAGTGAGATGAAGAAAGTTGTACCAACACCTTCTTCAGATTCAAACCAGACATCTCCATTATGCAGTGCAACCAGCTCTTTGACAATTGGCAGCCCCAACCCTGTACCAGAGACTTCTAATTCAAGCGCGTGTTCTTCATAGCGCTCGAAACGCTGCCATACTTTCTCGCGGAAGTTTTCCGGGATACCAAGGCCGGTATCGCGCACCGTAATCAGTACACTGTTAGTGCCTGGCTGGCGCGCTGCCTCTACATCAATTTTACCGCCTGCGGGCGTATAGCTGAAGGCGTTATCCACAACATTGGCGATAATGTTGATGACGCGGTCACGGTCGGCCTGAATATTCGGCAAATCTTTAGCAATCTCGACATTGACGGTATGGTTACGCGCTGCGTGGTGGGGGCGCTGTTGCAAGCGGTCTACCACATTGATAATCAGTTCGCGCAGGTCAACTTCCACAATCTCAAGTTTCTGGAGACCACGGTCAATTTTAGCAATGCTGAGCACATCATCAACAAGCGTAGCGAGGCGGTCTACGTTGCTCTTGATTTTCGCCAACGCATTTTCTTGTTGTTCTGCAAGGCTACCAGCAGCCCCCATCAACAACAAGTCCGTATAGCCTTTAATCGGCGTCAATGGTGTACGGAACTCATGAGAGACGCGAGTGATGAAGTCGCTCTTGATGCGGTCAATTTCAACATCGCGGGTAATATCACGGAAGACCGCCACGGTACCGAGGAATCGTTCGCCACTAAACACGGGCGATACATTCACACTGACCACACGGTTACCAAGGTCGAAGCGCTGGTCAAGCGCGCGCCCCTCAGTGTCTGTCTTCAACTGGTGTGCCCACTGGTCTAGCGCTTGCGCCCAAGTACGCACTCGTTCGCCATAGAGCTTGCCTAGTTCAGAGAGCAACTGCCCCTGAACTTGTTCACGTGGCAAATCAAGGATGCGCTCCGCAGCGCTATTGAAAAGCATCACCGAACCATCAGCATCCGCCAAAATCACGCCATCGGCGATACTTTCGAGAATAGCCGTATTACGCTCGGCTTCTTCCTGCTCTTGGCGGAGCAAGTGCCCAAGTCGTTCAGCCTGTTCGCGAATGAGGTGATATAGCTCTGCAGAACTGATATGCGAAGCGACTTGATTGGCCGCCGCTAAAAGCAAACGCACTTGTTCTTCCGAGAAGGCATTCACACGGTGCGACAACAGCACCATAACGCCCTGCACATCGTCATTTGTCTCCAAGAGCACGCCCATCGCACTGCGCAATCCAGCAGCCCCTGGCGCATCTGGATCCCAGAAATCAACCTTATGCAGGTCATTGACCACAACGTATTGCTCATGCTGGATGAGCCATGTGGCAACCTGTTCGGCAGGATGGTAGCGATGCTCATTGCCATTCACGATTATTGGCGCATCATCATTCAACACGCTACGGCTATAGAGATTGTCGGTAATCGGGTCGCTGAGCAAAATCGCACCATCATCAGCGTTCACTGCCTGCCCCACCATCTCCAACGCGCGCGCAAGCAACAAGTCCATATCCAGCGTTTGCGTCAATTCAGAGGTGATGCGATATAGCGTATCCAAACGGTCACGTTCTTGCTCAAGCTCGGTTGTGCGCTCTTCAACAAGGCGTTCCAGCTCGTCGGCAAAGCTGGAAATACGGGTGAATAGACGAGCGTTTTGAATAGCCGCGGCCAACTGAGAAGCGACCGTTGTCAAAATACGCTCAACGTTCACATCAAAGGCGCGGGTGCGTTCACGGTCGCGCACTGCCAACACGCCCATAACTTGGTCACCAGCAATCAGTGGCACGCCCATGTAGCTCTTAATATCGCCCTCACCATTTATAATGCCGAGGCTGCGGCGCAACTCGTCTAAGCTGTAATAATCAGCACCCAGTGTTAAAGTACGGCGCTTTTTAATCACATAAGATACTTCATCATCGCCCAGCATACGGGGCGGCACATCCACTACATCGCCCCCCTGCACCACCAACGGGAAGGTGATTTCATCCGTTTCGCTATCGTAAAGCGCCAGATACATTTCGTTAGCGCCAGTAATGGGCGGCACTTGTTGGCGGATAACCTGAATCATATCATCCAGATTGAGCGTGGATGAAATAGCTTGCGATAGCGTGTTAATGGTGAGCAGCTCTTCAAAGTTGGCATTCTGCTCAGCGGTCAGGCGGGCGTTTTCAATAGCGACGGCAACCTGCGCACCGAGCGCGCGGGCAAGGCGAACCTTCTGCTGGGTGACGGGCTTATTAGAGCGCTGTTGCAGCTGAATAAGACCAATCACTTGCTCGCGCACTAATAGCGGGACAAGCATACGCGCGCCATACCCTTGCTCGCGCAGCTCTTCCAGCTCTTTTGGCCACAGGTTCTCTTCCAGCTCTTCGGTATCCACCAGAACAATGACTTCACGGTTTTGAAGCACATGGTACTTGGCGGGATAATCGGTCAAGCTCAATTCTGTGCCACGCGCCATAATGTGGGTCTCGTCGCCATCTCGATTGAGATTGACCAAGACAGACAGGCTATTATCAACTTCATCCCATTCGAGAATGGCGCAGTCATCCATCTCAAGGGCGCTAAACATCAGCTCAACCACCGTCCGCAACACTTCATCCAACTCTAACGTGAGCGAAGTAGCTTGAGCCGCCTCAAGTAATGTACCCAGTTCGTTGGTACGGGCAAACATTTGCTCGAACAAATCGGCATTAGCGAGCGCAATTGCCACCTGGCTAGCAAAGGCCATTGCCACATGTTGGTCGGCGCGTGCCTCGTAAAAACCAGGAATATCCTTAGTGAGCACCATCATGCCCACAATATTGCCCTGATTGACAAGCGGCACGCCCAGCCAGCTTTTCGCGCCAATATCGCCAGGTAATAACCCCTCTTTCAGGCCATCTGGGTCACCGTCAATCACGGTGCGGCGTGATTCAATCATTTGATTCACACGCGCATCTTCTGAAAAACGGATGCGCATACCGATTTGTGCATCCACACCGCGCTCACCTTCAAGCACCATATAAGGGCCATTACGCCGCCAAATAGTCATGGTATCGTAGTCGATAATCCACGACATTTCTTCGAGCGCTTGCATAATCACATCACTACGTTCCAGCGCGGAAGTAATGCGGGTAGAGACCTCTGTGAGGGCAGCAAGCTGGTTAGCACGATTTTCAATGGCTTTCTCAAGGCGAACCCGTTCGGTCACGTCTTCAACAAGCAACACTGCCCCGCGAATCGCTTCGCCAGAGCGCAACGGGTAAACATAGAAGTTGCGTAAAACGTCGTGCCCTTCAACATCTACAGAACTTTGGCTGAGAATTTCGGTGGGACGCCCCTCTTCTAGCACAATGCGCAGATTGTCGGCGAGGAATTCGCGCCAATGCTCACGATAGCTAAACAGGTCTTTATAAAGGGCCTCATCAGTCCAACCATAGCGGCGGCGCATAAAGTCGTTGATAGTGATGATACGGCCAGAGTTATCCAGCACAACAATACCCTGCTGGATGGATTCAATGACCGATTCATTCAGAACGCGCAAGTTAACCGCTTGGTTGAAGAGGCGAGCATTTTCAATGGCAGTAGCGACAAACTGGGCAATACGGCGCAGTAGGTTATGCTGGTTGAAGGCATATATATCACTTGCCCCTAAATGCAAAACACCTACACACTGGCCGCCAGCTAGCAGAGGCAATATCATACTGGCGTTTTCGCCAGCTTGATAAGCTTCGCGCAGGTCATCAAAAGTCTCTATAACGCTATCGCCCTTTTGGAAGAAATGGCTGGTCTGTTCTTCGAAAGTTTGACCTAAAGCGGTGCGCTCCAATGTACCACGGCGATGCTTCTGGATAACAGCTTCATGATTTTCATCAATAGCCATACCGATAATATCAAAAACGACATCTTCAGTGTCTAAAATGGCCAATGTGACATGCTTAACAGATAAGATACGCCCAATACCGCTGCCCGCAGCCTTGGCAATATCACGCAAATCTAAGGAGCGCGACATACCTTCGACCATTTCGCTCAAGCGAGCTTCCAATTCGGCGTTTTCGATGCTGGCGCGGTAAAGCGTCATATT
>DAOTWU010000580.1:0-5152 GCA_034435735.1 Anaerolineae bacterium
CATCCCATACCAAAGCAGTATGCCCTTCCAGAATGGCAATTAACTCGCCGCTGGCCATATCCCACAAGCGCACGGTGGCGTCCATCCCAACAGAAGCGAGCAGGCTGCCATCTGGGCTGAAGGCGACAGCCCATACATCATCAGTATGCCCTTCCAGAATGGCGATTGGTTCGCCGCTAGCTACATCCCACAACCGCACCGTGCCATCCGCGCCGCTCGAAGCCAGGATTGCCCCATCTGGACTGAAAGCGACATCCCATGCCCCATCAGTATGCCCTTCCAGAATGGCGATTTGTTCGCCGCTGGCCACATCCCACAAGCGAACACTCTCATCCATCCCAGCAGAAGCGAGCAGGCTGCCATCCGGGCTGAAGGCGATAGCCAATGTTCCATAAGTATGCCCTTCCAGAACAGCGATTGCCTCGCCGCTGGCCACATCCCACAGGCGTATTGTGCCATTGCTGCTACCAGAAGCGAGCAAGCTGCCATCCGGACTGAAGGCCACAACCAACACCTCAAAAATATGCCCTTTCAGAATGGCGATTGACTCACCAGTTTCCACATCCCACAACCGCACTCTTCTATCCCAACTAGCGGAAGCGAGCAGACTGCCATCCGGGCTGAAGACAACATCCCATACCAAAGCAGTATGCCCTTCAAGGAGATGGGGGACGGCATTGAGGTTTTGGGCGTCATAGATCCAAACACCAACTGAAGAAGCAACGGCTAGGATCGTCCCATCCGGTGAATAAGCCACCTCGTTAGGTATCCCCCGTCCCAACGTCGCCAATTGTTGCACTTGGCTTGGGTCGCTGCTGATGGGCAGGCGGTCTTGCTCAACGGGGGAGAGGGCATGACTGCCACTGTATCCTGCTAACAGAAACATAGAGAGGATTATGAAAAACATTTTATTCATTTCGATAAATCCCCCAAATTTAATGGTCAAAAAATGTTATCAGCGATATTATTCATTATTATAATTAATGTGTTAAGGGCAGGCAACTAGATACAGCAGAGGGAATACAAACAAGGGCGCCCGATGATACGAGCGCCCTGTGTTTTTCGCTATTGCGCGCCGAGTGTGATGGGGATTTCTAGCACTTCTTGTCCGCGAACGACTGTGAGAGTGACGGTATCACCGGGGCGGTAGTTGCTATCTATGTATAGCAGCATGTCCTTACGGTTATAGGTCGGTTGGCCGTCGATGGCGACGATGACATCGCCACCACTGAAGTAGTAACGGAAGCCGCGCCGTATGACTTGTGTGGCTTGGATGCCGGCCTGTGCTGCGGGGCCGTTGGCATCTACGGCGGTGACGAGTAGACCGCGCTGGACATTTTCGCCCGGCGTGATTTCGCTACCGAGTTCGGCCACTTGTACGCCCAGGGTGGGATGGAGATAGCGCCCATCACGGATGAGGTCGGGCACGACGCGGGCGATGATATTCGAGGGCACAGCGAAACCGATACCGACTGAGCCACCACTGGGAGAGTTAATGGCGGTGTTGATGCCGATGACGTTGCCGCGTGTATCAAGCAGGGGGCCGCCACTGTTGCCGGGGTTGATGGCGGCATCAGTTTGGATGGCAGAACCGACCAGCGCGCCGCTATCAGTCTCTAAGCGGCGGTTGAGGGCGCTGACTGTGCCGGTGGTCAAGGTGCGCTCTAGGCCGAAGGGGTTGCCGATGGCGATGACGGTTTGGCCAACGCGCACATGGTCGCTATCGCCCAATGGCAGCGGGATGAGGGGCGTTTCGGTATCAATTTGCAGGACGGCGAGGTCATAATAGCGGTCTGCACCGACAAAACGGGCGGGCACGGTTTCGCCACTGGCGAGGATAACGTCCACTTCGTCCGCGCCTTCGATGACGTGAAAATTGGTGATGATGCGGCCTTCGGTGTCATAGATGAAGCCAGAGCCTGTACCTTCGCGGTTGGTGATGCCGTAGAAGGGGCTGATGGCGCGGCTGCGGCTGATGATGTGCACCACCGAAGGGCTGACGCGCTCATACAGGTTGATGATGACCTGGTCGCGTTCGTCAAGCGTTAAATATATATCTTCCGGTAAGGGCGTCGGGGTAGGGGGCTGCTGGTAGGCGGGCGGGCTATAGACAATTGTAGCAGGGGTACTGAGCGCCAAAACGCCCATGCCCAACGCCAACCCACTGATGAACATGAGCATGAGTGTGAATAGGTAAGGTGCGGTATTGCGTTGCATAAGCGTCTCCCTTTCTGGTATGCGGGCTATTCGTTTCTCTTTTAGTTTATAAACGATAGGCCTCCGACTGCTATCGGAGGCCCTCTCACTAGTAAGAAGATGGGATAGGCACGAACCTCAAGGACTATTTCTTGCTGCTCTTGTCCTCAAGTTGATTGACCACCGTCACCGGGATACGACGTGGCTGCGCTTCGGGCGCTTTGGGGAGCATCAGCTTAAGCACGCCATTTTCATAGGCTGATTGCACCTTATCCACGTCGATAGCGTTCTGCGGGATGCGCAGGCTGCGGCTGAACTTGCCGAAGAGGCGTTCGCGCATGTGGACGCGCGTGTTATCTTGCACCTCGATATTCGGCACTTCAGCGCTGATGGTTAACAGGTCATCATGCAGGGTGATGTCGATGTCGTCCGCGTTCACGCCCGGGAGGTCGGCGGCAATCATGAACGCTTCATCAGTTTCATACACATCAAGCGGGAAGGTGTACGGTGTGTTCGTGCCGTTGTCATAGTTGCCGTAAATGGTACGCCATGCGTTGTCAAATAGGCGATCAACAAATTCTTCCATTTCGGCAATAGTACGGAGTGGTTTCCAACGAACGACTGTCATAACTTATCACCCCCTTGAACCTGTTGTACTGATGTTATCGCCTTACGGCACTTTTATAGGTAGCGCCGTAGTGTATGAAAAATTTATGCGAAACATATGAGAGGCACAAAAATTATATAAGAAATATGTAAACAAGGGGGCTATATGCACATAAAAATACATAGGGGGCTATACTGAGAGCATGTGTTTTTATAGTAGGGCGGGTAAACATGGCAGATAAAACAACGGGACAACCACGCCGTTTTGAATTATGGGTTTTGGTGGCGGCGATTTTGGCTTCTAGCATGGCCTTTATTGATGGTTCGGCGTTGAATGTGGCGCTGCCGGCGCTGCAGGAAGATTTGGGGGCGACCGGCTCGGAAGTGCTGTGGATTGTGAACGGCTATCTGCTGATGCTGGCGTCGCTGATATTGGTGGGCGGCTCGCTGGGCGATTTATACGGGCGGCGGCGGGTTTTCGCCGTTGGCATTGGGCTATTTACGGCGGCTTCTAGCGCGTGCGGCCTTGCCCCGACGACGGGCGTTTTGATTGTGGCGCGTGTGGTGCAGGGGCTGGGGGCGGCGCTGATGGTGCCGGGCAGCTTGGCGATTATCTCGGCGGCATTTCCACCGGAGCGACGCGGGCAGGCGATTGGGACATGGTCGGCCTTTAGCACGATTACGACGATTGGCGGGCCGGTGATTGGCGGCTTTTTGGCGCAGGCGGGTTTATGGCGCTTTGTGTTTTTCATCAATTTGCCGCTGGGCGCAATTGCGCTGTATGCGCTATTGACCTATGTGCCGGAATCGCGTAATGAGCAGGCGCCGCGGGGGCTGGATATACGCGGGGCGCTGTTGAATGTGGTGGCGCTGGGCGCGATGACGTTTGGCTTCATTGAGTTGGGGCGGTTGGGCATCGCTGATGGGCTGCAAAGTCCGGTGGTGCTGGCTTCGCTGGCGGCGGGCGTTATTGGGCTGGTTGTGTTCGTTTTGGCAGAGGCGAAGAGCGCGCATCCGATGGTGCCGCTGGGGCTGTTTCGTTCGCGGACGTTTAGCGGCGTGAATTTGATGACGTTATTCCTCTATGCTGGATTGACGGGCGTCTTCTTCTTCACCTCGCTCAACCTCATTCAAATACAGGGCTACAGCGAATCTTTTGCTGGTTTGACTTTCATTCCGTTTACAATATTATTGGCGTTGCTCTCGCGCTGGTCTGGCGGGTTGATTGCGCGTTATGGTCCGCGCTTGCCGCTGACGGTGGGGCCGTCGATTGTCGGCGTGAGCTTTATTTTGCTGGCGCTGCCGGGCAAGACCGCAGGCGAAAGCGCCTTTTTCACGACGTATTTTCCGGCGATTGTGCTTTCGGGCATTGGGATGGGCGTCACGGTGGCGCCGCTGACGACGGCGGTCATGGGGGCGGTGTCTACGTCGTACTCTGGCGTGGCTTCTGGCGTGAGCAATGCGATTACCCGCACGGCGCAGGTTTTGGCAACGGCGATTTTTGGCGCGATTATGCTGGTGATGTTCTCCGGCAGTTTAACGGCGCAGGTGGATACGCTGGATTTATCCGATGCACAGCGCGCGACGGTGCTAGCGGAGGCGCAAAAGCTGGGGGGCGCACAAGTGCCCGATACGCTGGTGGCGGCGCAGGCGGATGCGGTTCAAGCGGCTTATGATGCGGCATTTATTGCGGGCTATCGGGTGGTGGCGGTGGTATCGGCGATTTTGGCATGGATAAGCGCGATTATTGCTTGGTTATGGCTAGAAAATCGCCTTGTTCCATTGGATGATGCTGTGATACAGAATCAACAAGCAGATGCTTTAGAGGGGACCGTTTTATGATAGAGATTGATGTGAAGCAGGAAGATAAGGTGACTATTGTTGAGTTGCACGGGCGGCTGGATAGTGAGGGCGCGCGCAAGGTGCGCGATGAGTTAATGCCTGTGGCTGAGGCGGGTAGTCGGGTGTTGCTGGATATGTCTGATGTGGATTATATGTCTAGCGCGGGGTTGCGGGTGTTGTTGATGTTTTATCGCAAGGTGGATGCGACGGCTGGGGCGATTGTGATGACGGGGCTTAATCAGCGCATCCGTGATGTGATGGAGATGACGGGTTTTCTCGATTTTTTCTCTACAAGCGAGACGCGAGAAGAGGCGTTACAGGCGTTGAAGAGCTAAGTCTGAGGCGGGCTGGTGGCTCGCCTTTTTTGTTGTGTGGGGCGGGGGAAAGTTGTTTTTGTGGGGCGCTGCCCCACGCCCCGCAAGGGAGCGAAGCCCCCTTGACCCCATTACTCGGCACTGTGTGCCGAAAATGTGATAAAAGTAAACTCGGCGCTGGGGATGGATTGTTG
>DAOTWU010000581.1:0-3268 GCA_034435735.1 Anaerolineae bacterium
ACAATAGGCTCAACCTCGCCTTGCATCACTTTGCGCCCTAGTGTGGTGGCGGTAGCATAGAAGACCGATGCGCCGACAATAGCCAATCCGCCCAGCAAACTGCCGACAACTAATTGCCCATCTTGCCAGTTTCTAGACATTAATACCGCCACACCGATAAATCCTAAGATAATGCCAATGGCGCGTTGTTGGGTAATGCGCTCATCCACGAAGAAGAAATGCGCCACGATTAAGCCAAATAGCGCCGCTGTCGCCTGTAAAACGGCAGCTAATCCACTATCAATGCTCTGTTCGCCCCAAGATATTAAAGTGAATGGAATGGCGACATTGCCAAGCCCTACCAGCGCAATTTTGATGAGTAACCCTTTATCACGAGGGATGCGCTTCCGCCCTAATATGATGACTAGGCAAAGACCAACTGCAGCAATCCCTGTGCGAATGAGCACTACATGAAATGGGTGTAACTCTGATACACCAACGCGAATGAATAGGAAAGATGACCCCCAAATAAGGCCTAATGCCCAGAAATACAGCCACGCTTTGATTTGCATACGATGCCCCATTTCTACGAAGATGTGCCTTATATCTATTTGCTTGCTGAATTGCGGCTATGCGTGTGTTGAACCCGCTAAAATAAAAAGCCACACTTTGTTATGTATAGAACAAAAGTGCAGCCGTGTATAGACACATACTAGGCCAATTTAATGGCCGTTTTTCATTTTAATCCCACTTGCGCTCGTCGATAACTGCCCGTTGTGTTGGGTCGATAACGCCGGGGGGAACAATTTCCACATGGTCTATCCGTAACCGAACCGCGTTACGCACAAACTCTTTCATGCGTTCGGCTAGTTGGTTATCTTGTGCCCCTTCTTTTAGCTCTATCCGCAAAGTGATGACATCTTTATTGGTGGGGCGGGTGATAATCGCCTGCATATGCTTAATTTCAGGGAATTGCATTTTGGCCATGTTCATTTGATTTGGATGTAAGAACATGCCGCGTACTTTAACCGCTTCTCCAGTTCGCCCGAACAGCCCTAGTAACTGTTGCCAACCACATTCTGGCGATGGTGTTTCTGCAAGTATGCCTAAGTCGCCCGTACCAAAGCGAATGAGTGGATAGCCCCGATTGAACACTGTTGCGACAATCTCGCCCATTTCGTTCGTAGGGAGCGGTTCGCCGCTTTGTGGGTCACAAATTTGCAAGTAAACATGGCTGACAATGCAAAAGCCTTGAACATTGGGCTTGGTATAGCCGACAAATCCTAAGTCCGCTGTGCCATAGGCCGATGTTGTCACCATGCCATATTCATCTTCAAAACGCGCCCGCTGACTAGGGGTATAGGGTTCAGCAGAGAAGAGTGCCTTTTTCAAGGGCACGGCTTCTTTGGGGATGCCCATTTCCGCCATTCTATCGAGTATCATCATGAGGTAGCTGGGTGTGCCAGCGTACCCTGTAGCGCGCAAGTCCATAATCATTTTGATTTGCAGGTCAGTATTTCCTGGCCCTGTGGGAATAACGGTGGCTTCTAATGCCCGTAGCGCTTCATCGATAAGCAAACCTGCGGGTGTCAGGTGGTACATAAATGTGTTGATGACGCGGTCACCTTTACCAAAACCAACCTGCTTGAACGCCGCAAGGCCGCTCTCTGCAACCTCTGGATCATAAGGTTGTGGGTCATAAATTGGGCCGGGCGAAATATAAATGCGGGGCAGCGTGTCTATATCTACCGCCAAAAATCCCCCAAATGGCGGGTTTTCCTCATGCATCCGCACTAAATCATCTTTATGTGTGACCGGGATTTTTGCTAAATCATCAACCGTTTGTATATCTTTTGGTGTTACTCCCGCGTTATCCATAATGGTTTTAATCGCGGGGGCGTTCTGATAAGCATAGGCGATATGCTCTCGAATGCGTGTATTTAGGTCTGCCAAGTTGTTCCTCCGATGATTAACCAAGCCAACGTTTACGCCGTTTATAGTGCTTGACATCCTTATAGCTTTTACGCTTGCCTGTTGTATCAAGCCCTAGGTAAAACTCTTTAATATCTTCATTTTCGCGCAATTGTGCCGCTGGGCCATCAAGCACTATACGCCCATTTTCCATAACATAGCCATAATCAGCTAGTTCCAATGCTGCCCGTGCGTTTTGTTCAACCAATAGCACCGATATTTTTTCAACGGTTTTAATATCGCGTACAATTTCAAAAATTTCTTGGACGAGTAGCGGGGCTAACCCCAATGACGGCTCATCTAGCATCAGAAGTTTAGGGTGTCCCAATAGCGCCCGCCCAATAACTAGCATTTGTTGCTCACCGCCGGAGAGATAACCACTGACACGGCGGCGCATATCTTTTAAGCGGGGGAAATAATGATATACTCGCTCCACATCCTGGCGGAAATACCGCCCACCTTGGTAGACCATCGCGCCAACGCGCAAATTCTCTTCTACTGTTAGATGTTGGAAGAGTGGCCGCCCTTCAATCACTTGAATGATGCCCATGCGAACAATATCTTCGGCGCTCATGCGGTCAATTCGTTCGCCGTTCCATGTGATATTGCCGCGGGTGATTTCTCCTGTTTCACTGCGCAATAAGCCGCTAATGGCCTTTAGTGTCGTGGATTTTCCCGCACCGTTTGGCCCTAATAGAGATACAACCTGCCCATCTTCTACTTTTAAGGAAACGCCCCGCAAAACTAGAATAACGCTGCTATAAGTGACCTCAATATTATTGACACTCAGCATAGAAAACTCCCATTGTCTTTAATGATGGGCGATAACTCGCCAATAAGTGTGATGTGTATTATTTATATAGCGTCGGGGCGCACGTCCCCCATGCGCCCCGACTGGTGTAATTGGTGAACAGGCTTCCCGTACTGGAGGCTATTCTCCCATTTCCATTTGTCCTGGACGCAGGTCAGGGGTTTCGCCATAGTCAGTTAATGGCACAACAATTGGCACCAGTACCGGACCATTTGAGCCTTCCACAACCACTGGCGGGTTATCAGGTAGTTCCGCTGGGCCGCCATTTTCACCTAGATAGCGCAGAACAGCGATGCGGTTCAGTTTAGCATCACGGTTGCCATCGGTGAAATCTAGATCAACCATGCCCAGTGGTGAGAATTGGATGTTTTCTAGCGTTTCTTTAATATCCGCGCCAGTCATATTCTCGAAGCCCACACGGTTACCTGTTTGAACGATGAGCTCATAGTACAGGTCAACGGTTTGCCAGCCCAGAATATAGGCGATGTTGCGGGTCAACGGGCCGCG
>DAOTWU010000582.1:0-5779 GCA_034435735.1 Anaerolineae bacterium
TGCGTAGCAAGGCCAAATGAAAGCATCTTTGACCCAACAGTAGAGCTTGATTGCTATGACACCATAGAAGAGGCCAATCAAAAAGTACTGGAATACCGTCCAGACCTTGAAGGGAAGCTAGACCTGCCCGCGTCACAAGATTAAAGTATCAACGCACCTGAAACCACAAGGGGCCTGCTCTTGATGAGCAAGCCCCTTTTTTATGGCCTAGTGGCCTGTGTGTTCCAGCTTAGTATTCGCGCGCTTAGCGCTGGCGGTTACGCAGGAACTGGGCGAGCTGGCGACGGCCACGACGTTCGAAGCGGTCTGTGCCCTCGCCACGCACTTTGCGCGCATTTTCCGCTTCGCGGAGCAAAGCATTCTGGCGTTCACGTACAATACGGGTGGTCACGATGTCGTTGAACATAGCACCCTCCTCTTTCTTCAGTGTCTAATCTAATCCTGAAAGTTTGAAGACAAACGGCGCAGGATTATAGCACCCTATGCATATTTTACAATAGTCTCTATCGTTTAAGTGGGCAATTTATACAACTCTTATATACTTCCTACGTTTTCAGCGGGTAGTGATGGCTATAACCCCAATTTTTGAAAGTGTGTGCGCAGCTGGTTACAATATAGTCACAACATTGTCATACGCCCTATCAAATATAAGGCAGAGTTAGGGGGAGAGTTACATGAGCTGGCAAGACATTGTCGCACAATGGGCAAGCGCTGTTATTGGGCAAAGCGAGGCTGTGTGTCTCATCATCTGCGGGGCGCATTTTGGTGGGGATGAGCCATGCAGCGTGCGGCTGACGCTGACTGATTACAATATCGACGCTGATTTATTTGAATTTCGCTTCGGCACTGGCGAGGTGTTGACAGTATTCACACCTTACGAAGTGTTAGAAGATGGGAATGCTATCATTGTGCCGCGTTGCGATTTCATGCGGCTGGAATGGCACTTGCCAGATTTGCCGCCATCGCCCAAAACGCTATGTAGCCTCACCTTCACCAACGAAGGCGCAGGCATCTTGCGAGAGGACATCCCCCCACAAACGCAAGAGTTCAATATCGGCAATGATGTTGATGTCTTGGTATTATTCTCGGCTTAAGTGAAATTCAACCGCACTGTGGCGATTTGGTAAGGCTTGAGCGTCACTTTAATCCGTCCGCCTTCGCCCATCTCAAACTCTGCCTGCGGTTTTTCCGCCAAATTGAGCAATAGCGCCCGCTGGGGCTGATTGGCTGGCGAAAGATAAACCGTTACTTCCTGTTCGGAAGGATTAAGCAGGCGTGCAACCCACCCTTCCCCAGTTTGTGGCGGCTTCAAACTAGTGAGCACCGCATCCCCCTCTACAGTGAGATAGCTGCGGCTGGCAGGTTCGGGCATTTCGGCATACTGGTAAGCCTGTAGGGGCGCGGTATAACTCTGCCCCATGCGCATCAGCGCACTATCGCTTTCAGGGTACTCTGCCAAGGCAAACTCTGCTTTAAGCGCGCGCAAACATTGCGCATCTGGCACAGGAACCTCCGGCGCGACAGCTCCTAGACGGGTACGCAGGTCGCTACGGCTGAGCCACCCAATCGCGCGGAGTAGCGTCAGTGCTAATGTGGTTTGTCCTTGTTCGCGAATCGCTTCAGCAGCATGTAGGCCACGTGTGAGTAGAACCATGCCATCGGAAGCTGTCCCCACAGCCATGAGGCTATGAAGCGGCTGCTCGTTACTGATGCCCTCAACATAACGCTTCATGGGCAAGCGTGGGCCATCCAGATGAGCAAGGCGTTTTTGTAGGCCAAAGGCACTATCAGCAGCCATAGTATCCGCCAATACCCCGCTGCGCAGATGCACACGCAGGCGATGGTCTTCCGCAGTGTTGGTGTAACTAGCGCGGAAATATAGGCCAGGCACATGCTCGTAAAATGTAGCTGTAGTATGGATTTCTAGCAGGCGCAAGCCGCGTTTACGGTGGCGCTGCTGGTCTAATGACGGCGCAATACGCATCCGGTGAAGCATATGCAGGCGAGAGAAGGTGGGGCCTGTTTCCACATCAACCTTATTCGCCAGTGACGCCTGCACGATTAAATCTTTCTTCGGTGGGCTATAGTTGAAAACATCGCCCGCATCGCCCCCGTCAATATAACGCAATAGGTCAACGATGGTGTTATTTTCGCGCTTCCACGTCAGGATTTCGCCATCAATGGCCAATGTCTCGCCACGTAAATTGCTGATTGCCATGCCAGCCATACGCACGACATGATGCTGTTCAGCGAGTTTGTCACCAAGTTTCACCGTATAGGCGGCATAGCCAACAGCTGGCACAGTGGCCAAGAAGCTGAGCTTGCCGCTATATTCTTCTGATTTGGGCATGGGTTGCCAGCCAAAGTTCACTTCCTGCCCATCTGGAGAGAGCACCGCAACGGGGTAACGCCCTTCTGGAATGCGGAGGGGCAATTCCACCACCTGCGACACAGTGTGGCCGTGAGAGTTCCAGACGGTAATATAGGCCTCTTTCCGCGCCATTGTGCCAGCAGGCACAGGTTTGCCCGATAGCGCCTGTAAAGCCGATTGGGTGATATGTTCGGCAACATCGCCAACTTTACGATAGCGCGCCTCATTCTCAACATGCACCGTATCCACACTGCTGCCGCCTAGTGCGTCGCGGGCTTGATTTTGCATCAACAGGCGCCAACTATAATCTAGCAAGGCCTGCAAATTCTGTGAATAGGTCACTTTGCCATGCGTCAATGCAATCGCCGTCCATGGCTCGGCGGCACGCAAAAGGCGAGTTTGCATATCGGCGTGCAATTGCTTGAGGTAAACGCGCGAGGAGAGCCGCCCACTGAAGATATAGCTATGTGGGCGTAACGTCTGCAATCGCAACTCGCCAACCAGTGCCGGCTGTAAAATATCGGGTAAGCGCTGGCGCAAATCGGTAATCAAGTCTACCGGTGTGGATTGGCGCAAAGGCTTTTCAGCAGATTTTCCTATCTCTTGTAAGAGCGCTGATATATCAGCATCAGATTGCCATGGCACAAGCCAGAGGAAGGGGCCATCTGGCGCAAGTTGTTGCTGTTCTTCAATAGCCGCTTTTACTGCTTCTGGTTTCGATACTGGATAATCATGATTGACTGCTAGCACACTGCTCCCATCTGGCGCTTCCCAACGGAAAGACATATGCGCCAACGGTGCAGCATGTTGAACGAGTGCGGCATCAATATCAAAAGCGTTGAGTATCTGCGGTAATTGGGCGCAATATCCACCCGCCCCAGGGATAAAGGCAACCGGCAATAGCTCTACGCCGTGTTTGACCGCATCGGCACGACCAGCTAATAAATTACGAACAATCGCCTCGCCATCTACCAGCATGAAATCGGGGATGACATACCATGGCCCAACGCCTAACCGCCCCCCAGCGTTGGCAATCACTAAGCGGGTAACCAAATCTGGCAACACCGTAGCGACATCATCAAGGATGATCGTTTGTCCACCAAGCATCACATGGCGTAAAGGCATTGACTGGCTATGGTTATCGCTGCCAGTAGCACGCAACCGCATAGATAGTGCCGAGAGCGCATCTAACAAGCGGGCGCGGAGCACTTCAAAAGTTTCGTGGGCTTCGCGCTGCCATGGCACATAGAGCAACACATGCAGAGATGGTTCTGCTGGTGTAGCCTCTGTTACGGGGATGGCTACTGGAACGGTCTCTTCTTCTTCTGATGCGGGCGGTTCGATCGAAGTACCGGTCATACACTCTCTCTCCAACACGACGCGCCATTGTGCCTATTATCATCGAAAAGTGTCGTTTGCGCTAATCAAAACGAAACACACAGGCTACCCTACTATATCCCAATAGTGGCGCGCCGCCCCCCTATTGTAACCTATCCTAACTATACTGCACACCAACAGAAATTAAACTTAAGAACGAGATTTTAGAGTTTCTCGAAAGATTTGCTATAAAGCACTGCATGCTGAACAATCCGCATTCCTGCCCGTTCGTAAAAAGCGACGGTCGTCTCGTCTTCACCATCAACATCGAGCGCCGCCCCTTCTAAGCCACGCAGGGCAAAAACATGAAAAGCATGTTTGAGTAAGGCTGTGCCCAAACCTTGATGGCGATAGGGTTGACGCACGCCAAGCATCTCCACCCACCCTAAATGTGGGTAATCGGCAGAATAGAAGCAGAGGTTAATTCCAGCAATTGTTTCGTCATCATAGGCAACAAAGAACAAGTCTGGTGTGAATAGTGGCGTTTGTAATTGCTCTAACCAGCGCTCATAGGGCATTTGCGCAACTTGCATACGATGTTCGGCGAAGGTCTCTTTGAATACTTCATACACTGCACGACAATCCCGCTCAATATCAAAAGGGCGCAAGGTGAAAGGCGCGGGCAGTGCAACGGGCAATGGCAACGCCTCAAAATCACAGCGCATAGTGTATTGAACATATTGGCGCACATAGCCCGCTTTACTCAATAACACCTGCGCGCCATCGCAAGTGCCAGCAGTTTTACGGGACATGATGGGTTGTAACTCCGGCGCTATATGCTGTTGGGCGCGACGGAGAAAGGCGGCATCGGTTTGCATGACAAGGCGTGTCCCTAGACCAAGCCGCTCATATGAAGGCAAAACACGAGCAAGGCCAAAAGCCTGTCCATTGGTCGGATTGAAAGCAAACACCCCACCACCAACAACTGCGCCGCCATCACCTTCGGCGATGAGAAAATCCTCTTCCGCCACAACATAAGGCGAAGCGACTAAGGCAGCGATGTCTTCTGTTGTAACCGTGTCGCGGTCTCCATAATGAGCGTTAGCTGTATTGATAACCTCAACAAGCGCGGGGATGTCTTGTTGGGAGAATGGGCGTAAACGGGCGTTTTTCTGTTGCATATGACCTCTATCAAAACATCAACAAATTGCCTCAAAGATACAGGCGGAAAAGGGTGGCGGCAATAGTTGCTGTAGCGGCGGTGTAACGCCTGTGTAAGCTATGCGCCACAAACTGTTAAAAAGCACTTGTATTTTTAGCGAGAATACCCATGAGCCAACAGCAAAAGCAAGTAGGTACAGGCGTTATTTTCCTCTTCATTGCGGCGATATTCGGCGCGTTATTGGTATTGGCACAAGAACCACCACCAACGCCCCAGAATAACATACAGCATGCTGTTCCATTAGAGGATATTATTTTCGACGATTTTGATAGTCCGACGCGGGCGCTGCGCTATAGTGACGCCACACCCGCAGATATAGAGCGCCTGCGCGATAGGATACGGCCATTTTGTCGTGGGGAAATTGCGGCATGTTTGCCTATCATTTATGAAAGCGCGGAAGACGCCGATAGCTGGCTATTGGATAGTGACCAAGTTGTGGGCTATGTTGCGGCAGATGGGCAAGCCTATGCTTACCCCTTCAATATTTTGAACTTCCATGAAATTGTCAACGATACGCTGGCCGATGAACCAATACTCATCAGCTATTGCCCACTATGTAACAGTGCGGTGGTGTATTCGCGGCAGCTCAATGATGATGTGCTCATCTTTGGCAATACCAGCGCGCTTTATAATAGCGATTTAGTCATGTATGACCAGCAGACTGATTCTTATTGGTTTCAAGTTGAAGGGCGGGCAATTTTAGGGGCATTGACTGGTGAAGTTTTGACACCCCTCCCCTCTTTCGTCAGTCGCTGGGATGACTGGTTAGCCGCTCATCCAGATACGTTGGTGCTGGCACGGCCCGGCAATCACAGCCGCTATAACCGAAATGTCTTTCTCGGCTATGCAGACCGCATTAATGACGGTGG
>DAOTWU010000583.1:0-1790 GCA_034435735.1 Anaerolineae bacterium
TATTGGAGCAGCAGGTCGTTTAGGTAGCAAGTTGATGAATTTGCTGCCCGCTTCATATGAGACTATTGGAGCAGATGTTGCCGGTGATACCGTTGAACATATTGATGTTACCGATTTCGTCACAACACGGGCGTTCATTACAGGGCAAAAGCCCGATATAGTCATTCATACTGCTGCATGGACTGATGTTGACGGTTGCGCTCAAGAGCCAGAAAAAGCACTAACCATCAATGGCTATGGCACGCAAAATGTTGCTGTTGCTACAGCGGCATGCGGCGCGGCAATGCTTTATGTGAGCACGAATGAAGTTTTTGATGGCACAGCCAACCGCCCTTATTACGAATATGACCGCACTAACCCCATTAACCCCTATGGCTATAGCAAAGTTGTGGGCGAACGCGCATTGATGAGTTTGAACCCACGGCATTATATCGTGCGGACATCGTGGTTATTTGCACACGGTGGGCGCAATTTCATACAGGCAATTCTGGGAGCAGCGCAAGCAGGTAAACCGTTACGGGTTGTCACTAATGAAATTGCCAACCCAACCTATACTGATGACCTCGCCGCGGGAATTGTCAAACTCATAGAAACAGAGCGCTATGGCATCTATCATCTTGTCAATGAGGGGGCTTGTTCGCGTTGGGATTTCGCCCGTTATGCCCTAGATAAAGCGGGGTTCAAAGAGACGCCCATAGCGCGTATTAGCACCCATGAATGGCCACGGCCATCTGTTCCGCCAGCTTATAGCAGCTTGGCAAACGTTGCCGCAGCGGCGCAAGGTATACAACTACGACCGTGGCAAAAGGCTGTAGATGCATTCCTGGAGCGTGAGGGGCTACTCGTCTCATGAGCAAGGCACTTTTTTCAATCATTATTCCTAATTGGAACGGCAAGCATTTTTTGCAAACGTGCTTAGATTCCTTACGCGCGCAAAGTCATTCCCCGATTGAAGTTATCATCGTGGATAATGCGTCTGAAGATGGTTCACAGGCATTTATACGCGAGCATTATCCCGAAGTGCGTTTAATTGAGCTGCCAGAAAATCGTGGTTTCACAGGTGCTTGTAATGCTGGTTTGGAAGCGGCAAAAGGGGAATATGTCGCTTTACTCAATAACGATACGGAAGTAGATAGCCAATGGGCGGCGGCAATTGTTGATGCTTTTGAGCGCCATCCTGAAGTTGGTATTATTGCCAGCAAGATGCTGCTCTTCAACCAACGCGACCATATCCATACAGTAGGCGACTATTTCACTACAGATGGACGGGCGGGCAATCGCGGGGTTTGGGAGCAAGATACGGGGCAATATGACGAAGAGGCCTATGTATTTGGTGCATGTGGTGGCTCTTCTGCCTATAGAAAAACCTTGCTAGACCAGATTGGCCTGCTGGATGACGATTTCTTCTTTTTGCTGGAAGACATTGATATTAGCTGGAGGGCGCAATTAACGGGTTGGCGCGTCCTTTACACACCTAAAGCTATCGTGTACCATCACCTCTCTGCAACCGGCGGCGGTAAAACAGCTAGTTATTACGATGGGCGCAATAGCATTTATGTTTTAGTGAAAAATCTACCGCGCGCGTTGTGGCGTCGCTATTGGCGACAAATTATGGCGCGCCAACTTCGCCTAATGTGGGAAGCCATAAAAGCGTGGCGGGGAGAAGCAGCACGGGCACGCTTGCGTGGTATGTGGGCAGGAGTACGCCATTTACCACGTCTACTAAGAAAGCGGCGAGAAATACAAAATATGAGAACTGTATCAGTTGATTATCTGGATTCCATTTTAAC
>DAOTWU010000584.1:0-4215 GCA_034435735.1 Anaerolineae bacterium
CAGGGCTTTGATATTCTGGAGCAGGCCATCACTACAGTTGAATCCCGCTTGAGTGCACCTGTTGCCAAATAGTAATAGTTTGGTATAAATACAGCAGCCCGCCACTCGGTGGGCTGTTTTTATCTTTTGCTTATGTGTAGTGTGGTAAGCTATAGTTTGTTGCTAGAAGAAATTTAACCTGCCGGAGGTAGTCAATGTTAAAAGAAACCATGCAAGATGCGTTAAATGCCCAGGTCAATGCAGAATTCGCCGCCTATTATACTTATCTCTCAATGGCGGCTTACTTTGAAGCGGAAAATCTACCCGGTTTTGCCGCGTGGATGCACAATCACGCTCAGGAAGAGCAGATGCACGCCATGAAGATTTATCACTTCATCAATGAACGTAGTGGCCGTGTGCAATTGCGCCCAATTCCAGGCCCCAAAACTGATTGGAACTCTCCGGTAGAAGTTTTTGAAGATGCGTTAGCCCATGAGCGTCATGTCACTGAGTTGATTAACCAGCTAGTAAATTTAGCCCGCAAAGAGGGTGACCACGCTACGGAGAGTTTCCTCCAATGGTTTATTGATGAGCAGGTT
This sequence comes from Anaerolineae bacterium, assembly GCA_034435735.1. GTDB lineage: Bacteria > Chloroflexota > Anaerolineae > Aggregatilineales > Phototrophicaceae > S146-30. The sequence continues at coordinate 579 of DAOTWU010000584.1, forward strand.
GAGGAAGAAGCTGTTGTGGATGCTGTTTTGCAGGATTTACGCCGTGTAGGTGATTCACAATTGGCTATATTTATGCTTGACCGTGAATTAGGCCAGCAAGCCGCTGCTGGGGCAGATGCAAGCCAACAATAATTTTCTCTTATAGATAAATCCTGCCCGTCCCTATATCCCCTTGGGGCGGGTTTTTCTTCTAATCATACCAGTCCAATTTTTTATGGGTCTTGACAATTCGTACTTTTAGAACCACAATGACCCTTGCTGAACTTTATCGTTCGGTAAATGTCCATGGAGAACACTCATGTTTTAACAGTTTTAGGTCCTGTTGTTGGTTGTTTCTCTCTTTCATCATCCCTAAACGGTAAGACATATTGCAGGGAGGAAGCTTTCATTGTCTTCACATAGTCCTCTTACCGACTTGAAAAAAATTATCCCGCCTGCCGATTTGCCCTTCGCTTTGGGGCGTTTTGTTGGCTTAATGCGTTTACTAGCGGGGTATCGTTTGCGCTACTTTGGCGCTATTACATCATTAGCTTTGGCTGCACTATTTAATGCCGCAACCTTTCTTTTGATTCGCCAGTTTGTTGATGATGTTATTGGCCAGCCAAATGCGGCATCACTTGCACCCTTGTTTGCATTGGGCTTTGTCGCACTCACGGCATTGCGCGGCCTCTTCACTTTTATGAGTGGCCGTTGGGCTGCCATGACCAGTGAACGTATTGCCGAACATTTGCGCAACTATGTGTACGATCATATCCAACGGCTTTCGTTCCGCTATCACGACAAGATGCAAACTGGGGAGCTTATCCAGCGCTGCACTTCCGATATTGATGCAATTCGTCGTTTCTATGCGGAGCAAGCCGTTGGCTTTGGGCGTATTACGTTGCTCTTTCTGGTGAACTTTGGCGCAATTTTATCAATGAATGTGCAGTTGGGGCTGTTGTCCGTTGTGGTTATTCCGCCAGTGTTCATCATCTCAGTCTTCTTCTTCCGTAAAGTATCGAAGAAGTATGAAGCTTTTCAAGAACAAGAAGCGCGTCTTTCTACTGTTTTGCAGGAAAACTTATCCGGTGTGCGTGTCGTCAAGGCTTTTGCACGCCAAGGCTATGAGATGGATAAGTTCAATCGCGAAAACGAAGAGCGTTATCGCTTAGGGCGCGGTTTCATGCTTATGCACGCTGCCTACTGGCCTGTGACCGACCTTATTACCGGATTTCAGATGATTTTCGGCTTTTTCATCGGCGCATTAATGACGATTGATGGCACTATCTCTGTTGGTACATATTTAGCCTATGCGGGTCTTGTTATCGGCATCATTTACCCGATTAGAGATTTGGGGCGGCTCATCGTCCAAATGTCTACCGCATTCGTTTCATTTGACCGTGTGGTGGATATTATCCGCGAGGACCGTGTGCCCATCGACAAAACCATCGACGGCCCAGTGTCGCAAATTCGCGGCAAAGTAGCTTTTGAGAACGTGAATTTCGAATACGAACCCGGTAAGTCTGTTTTGCAGGACATCACTTTTACCTGTGAAGCTGGCCAAACCATTGCGCTGATGGGCGGTACTGGTTCTGGTAAAACATCTTTGGTGAGTTTGCTGCCGCGCTTCTATGACTACACATCTGGTCGTATTACCATTGATGATATTGAACTGCGCGAGTATCCCTATCATTTCTTGCGCTCACACATCGGTATAGTGGAGCAAGAGCCGTTCTTGTTCTCACGTTCTATCCGTGAAAATATCGCTTTTGGTGTAGACCGCGATGTGACCGATGAAGAGATAGAGCAAGCCGCCCGTGCCGCGGCCATTCACGATGTTATTCTGTCTTTCCCGAATGGCTACGACACACTAGTTGGCGAGCGTGGTGTTACCCTATCCGGTGGCCAAAAGCAGCGCGTTGCCTTAGCACGCACCTTGCTGAAGAATCCGCGCATTCTCATTCTTGATGATGCAACATCTTCAGTGGATACCGAAACCGAGTCAGAAATCCGTGAGGCGCTCCAAAACCTTATGGAAGGGCGCACAACATTCATCATCGCCCACCGCGTTCAAACTGTGATGAATGCTGACCTCATCCTTGTTCTTGACCATGGTCGCATTGTTCAGCGCGGTACCCATGAAACACTGATGCGGGAGGAAGATGGTTTCTACCGCCGCATCTATGATATGCAAGCTCGCATTGAAGCCGAGCTGGAGAAGGAGTTATCCGTTGTCGGAGATTAGATTCGAAGAAGAAGAATTTACCTCACAGGCGAACGCCGGCACATTGTTGCGCATTCTCGGCCTACTGCGCTCTCATTGGAAGTGGGTCGTGGGCTTTATCATGGCGATTTTCCTCGTCTCGTTTCTCGATTCAGCGTTCACATTCATCAGTAAGCTGATTATCGATGAGGGGATTATCGCCGGTGATTACCGTCGTCTATTAGAGCTTGTTGTATTTTACGCTTCGCTCATCGCAGTGCAGGCCTTTGGCGTATTTTGTTTTATCGCCTTAACAGGTATTCTTGGCCAACGGGTGCAATATGACTTGCGGGCGCGCATTTTCAACCATTTGCAGCGCCTATCATTCTCATACTTTGACCGCACACCAGTAGGTTGGATTATGTCCCGCCTCACCTCAGACACTCAGCGTATTGCAGAGCTGGTTTCTTGGGGGTTGCTGGATGTAACGTGGGCGTTGGTCAACATCCTGACCGCGTTGACGTTCATGCTCACCATCAACTGGAAGTTGACCCTTATCGTGGCGGCGATTATCCCTGTTTTGGTTTATGTGGCCGCCTGGTTCAAAAAGCGTATTCTAGTAGAGTATCGCCTGGCACGTAAACTCAATAGCCAAATTACTGGCCAATACAACGAGAACATCACTGGCGTTCGGGTGACACAGGCACTCAACCGGCAAGAGAAGAATTTAGATGAATTTGCTGAACTCACCGCCGATATGCAGCGCGCATCTTATCGTGCTGCATGGTATTCAGCGTTGTTCCTGCCGTCAGTTCAGCTTATTAGTGCGTTGGCAATTGGTAGTGTGCTTTGGTTCAGTGGTGTCAACGTTTCTGCTGGTGAAATGACTATCGGCGGCATTCAGGCCTTTGTCTCGTACATCATCTTCATGATTTGGCCGGTGCAAGACCTTGCGCGTGTCTATGCGTCCATGCAACATGCTATCGCCTCGGCAGAGCGTTCGTTTTCGCTATTGGATACCGAACCGGAAATCGTTAACCGCCCCGACGCAGTTGATCCTGGCGCAATTACTGGTGACATCGAATTTGACCATGTCACATTCTACTATGAGCCAGATAAACCCGTACTGCAGGACTTTAACTTACACGTGCGGGCGGGTGAAACTATCGCGCTAGTGGGGGAGACAGGTGGTGGCAAGAGCACCATTGTCAATTTGCTCTGTCGCTTTTATGAGCCTAAAGAGGGCGTTATCCGTATCGGTGGCCGTGATTACACACAGTTGAAACTGGAAGCCATTCATTCGCGCATTGGTGTTGTGCTACAAACTCCGCATCTCTTCAGCGGCACTATCCGCGAGAACATCCGTTATGGCCGCCTTGATGCTACTGATGAAGAAGTGGAAGAGGCCGCAAAGTTAGCTGGTGCACATGACTTCATCATGGCTTTTGAAAATGG
>DAOTWU010000585.1:0-2274 GCA_034435735.1 Anaerolineae bacterium
ATATGCGCTTTTTAGATAACAGACTACTAAGCATAGGCAACTTGTACGATAACGCTCGTCTTCCCCAGCAAGTAGGCGAAATGTTGCCGAAGCATAACCCTAGAACAACCTATCGCCCCACTCCATCCCCAGCGCCGAGCTAACATTAACCCATTTGCGAAGTCCACTCGCGCAGCGAGGGCGTTCGCCCAACGGGGTCAAGGGGACTTCGCTCCCTTGTGGGAGCGCGAGGGTGAAACCCTCGCCATCTTTTTGCTAATCCCTTGCGGGGCGTGGGACAGCGCCCCACAAAATACCTTTCGCCAGCAGCACAAATGGGGGCTGACTGCCCCCAACCATTGCTCACGATAGTTCAATAATCACCCCTTCATAAGGCCGCAGCTTCACCGCGTTCATAACGCCTTCTGAGCGGTCTAACGCGGTAGAGAGCACCAACCGCCCCCCTGACGGCGTCGCCACAGTGCGCTCCTCATCACCGAAATTCAGCGCCACAAAAACCCGCTCACCATCCGCCTCGCGCACATACGCAAACACATCGGCATGAGGCGTATCCACCGCCTGATAGCTACCGCCATAAAGCGGCGCCGAACCCTTACGATACCACAATAAGCGGCGGTACAGATTCAACATCGACCGTTCATCCTTATCCTGCGCCGCCACATTGCGCGTCTGGTAATCGGGCGTCACCGGCAGCCATGGCTCAACATTCGAGAAGCCAGCATAGGGGCTATCATCCCACTGCATCGGCGTGCGGCAAACATCGCGCGTATACTCCACCCCCATCTGAATGCCCCACGGGTCAACCATCTGCTCTGGCTTAATATCGCCATTGGGAATGCCCAACTCATCGCCATAATACAGTGTCGGCGTACCGCGCAACGTCAATAGCAACATCGCCGCCGTCCGCGCCTGCTCTGCCCCAAAGCGAGAAGCCACGCGCGGTTGGTCATGGTTGCCCAGCACATAGTTCGGCCAGCCAAACGGCGGCACCGCTCCATCGACATCATCCACAATCCGCCGCGCTTGCTGCGCATCCCACACGGGCAAATGGTCAATCAGGCGGAAGTTAAACGGCAAATGCAACTCATCACCGTTCTCGCCATAATACTTCACCCAGCGCGGCAGCGAATAAAACAGCTCGCCAATCCCGACCGTATCGCCATATTCATCAAGCAGCGCCCGCATCTCCCGCAGCACTGCGTGCACATCGTCCTGGTCTTGGTCATAAATATGCTCTTGCCGCCAGTAAATCGCGTTCTCTGGCAGGTTCGGGTCAGCATCGGTTAGCCATGGCTGGTCTGGCATATCTGGATGCTTCATAATCATGCCAATCACATCCATGCGGAAACCATCCACCCCGCGCTCTAGCCAAAAGCGCAGCACATCGAACATGGCGGCTTTCACTTCAGGATTGCGCCAATTCAAATCTGGTTGGCCAACCACGAACTGGTGGAAATAATACTGCTGGCGCGTTTCATCCCATTCCCATGCTGGACCGCCGAAAACGCTCCCCCAGTTATTGGGCGGGCTGCCATCTGGCTTAGGGTCACGCCAGATATACCAATCCGCTTTGGGATTATCGCGACTACTGCGCGACTCAATGAACCATGGGTGCTCATCGCTGGTGTGATTGGGCACATAATCGATAATGATGCGGATACCGCGCTTGTGTGCCTCTTCTACCAAACGGTCAAACGTGGCTAAATCGCCAAACAGCGGGTGCACATCGCAATAATCGCTCACATCATAGCCAAAATCTTTCATGGGCGAGGGATAAAATGGGCTGAGCCAAATGGCATCAACGCCCAAAGAGCGCTCTGTGCCATCGTTCAAATAATCCAAGCGCTCAATCACCCCTTGCAAATCGCCCACCCCGTTGCCGCTAGTATCTTGAAAACTGCGCGGGTAAATTTGATAGACAACACCGCGTTGCCACCATGCTAATTTACTCATCACCCTCCATCCTTTTTATATATTCATGCACATCAGCCCTCAAACATGCGGGTATAAAACAGGGTGTCCCTAAAAAAAGAGACACCCCGTCTAATGCGCATTTAGCTTATTTTGGGGGCGCGCCAATATTATGCCAACGCCCCAAACTCATCAGCGCCATTTTAACAAAAACCGCCCCCAATCACCATCCCAGCATCATCCAAACACACCGCCCCACCCCCATTTCAAGCGCTGCCGCCCACGCAAACTTTTATCTGCTTTATGGGTGCGGGCTGCCCCCAAACCCCCGTTTCAAGGACTGGCGTCCTTGAAAATCCTGTT
>DAOTWU010000586.1:0-3480 GCA_034435735.1 Anaerolineae bacterium
GCATCATTGAGAACGCCATAAAACAACAAGGCGCCGCGCTTTTGCTGCTCGGTTAAGGCGTCATTATCTCCGCTAAGATAGTCATCCCACGCCGCATCCGTATAGATAAATTGCCGTTCAAAAGCTGCTATTGCTTCAACAATTCGTTGCGGTGATACTTCCGCTGTACCAAAGGCCGCTTCAAAGAGGTCTTGATACACAGGGTTAGCGGCTACACGCTCGGCAATAATGCGCCGTATTTGCATCGGCGGCAAATCACCAAGGCTTGCACCTGCCATCTCGTGCATGCTGGTAATTGGGAATAGCGCCTGTGCTGTTAGTGCATCCGTTAGCCCTAGCTCGTTAACCTCCTCTTCCTGCGTGATTACAGTGTTACCTATTGCATAATTTTGTACTCGTCCATCCCAGAATTGGGCGGTGAGCAGCGCGGCGTTTAAGATAGTGGGGCTGTTGCGCGGGATAAATGTGCCAATAAACGGATTAGGCACGGTTTCCCCTGCCTCCGCATTGATGAGCCGTCCTTGTGCATCCGCCGCTAATGTAATATGCGTCAAAAAGTCGCGTTGTGGCCCTAAGCCAACGCCACCGGCGCCAATTGGCAAAACACGCCCATCAGTCATAGCGAAAGCTGGATGATGGCATGTTGCGCAGGAAATGTTTTGGTCACCGCTAAGAATAGGGTCAAAAAATAGCAATTGCCCTAATTGTGCTAATGCCGTATCACCTTCGCGCAACGCAGCGCCAGGGTTCGCTTGTAAATTGTAGCGGGCGATAACCTCTTGTAATGCTGTGTCTGGGTCATCAATGAGATTATATGTAGGTTCAGGAATTGATAATTGTGGCACTTCGACACGGGCAGGATGCACCCCAAAATCTTCATCACCAAATGTGATATGCACTATCCGCCCATCAAAAATTTCGCTGATGTATAAACTGCCATCAGGCAATGGCAAGACACTTCCGGGGAAGTTTAGGTTATCGAGCACGACTTCCAGTTGTCCATCAGGTGATAGACGGCTTAAGCGTCCTGTATGCGCTTGATACCCCATACCAGAAAAACAAGATGCGTCCGGCGTAAAGCGGGCGAATTCCAGCAACCAGATGGTGCCATCTGCTGCTTGTGCCACATCAATGGGCATATTCAACCCTTCAAGGACTGTGCGTTGTTCACGCGCTTCGTTGATGGCAACGAGTTGACCGCCACCATTGGGGAAGGGGCAGCCACCAGTTAACGTTACATAGTATTCATCGCCGATGCGGGCGATGCCGGTGGGTACAGCTTCTATTGGGCGATTTGGGTTTTGCGGGTTAGTCAATGGCTCAAAGCGTTGAATGAATTGTGTTGTGCCATCGGCGGTCTCTTTCGCTACGCCATTGCCAGTGGCATCAGTGACCACAGGCCGCCCATTCTCGTCAAACGTGATGTCAAAGGGATTAACCACCCATACCCGATTGAGCGGATTCATCGCCGTACCGAGTTGTGATGGTGTATAAGGTGTAGCTGGCAAACTGAGCGAGCCATCTTCTGGTATAGGTAATGTCCACAGGTGTTGGGCATTAAAGCTGCCTACATAAATTTGACTACCATCAGGTGCAATACCAACTAACGGCACACCAGATAAATCACCAGAATCACGGCTACTCGGTAGGCCAGAAATAAGTCTTCCCATTTCGCCCTGTGGTGTTAAGAGGCTTATTCCCCCACTTAAATCGTCTGCTCCTGTTCCTTCTTCGGCGATAAGCAAGCTGCCATCTGGTAACAATGCCATCCCTACAGGGTTAATTAGCCCTTCGACGACTGTATGTACCTGTGCTTCCTGTTGGGCGTTTGTATGAGGGGTAGAAAGAAGCCATAAGCTGCCCGCAATAATAAGGATAAGACCAGAAATAAAACTAATAACGTGCAATTTGAAAAAACGTGCAAATTCCGATTGCATTATTGACCCACCTTAATAAATGTAAAAGAGGCTAGGGAAGCTATGCCTCCCCAGCCCCGCATTATACTTCACTTACTAACGAGTCGCCGATTTACTCGAAGAAGGCGTTGTAGTTCGCCAGCTCTTCATTCGCTTTCGCAGCGGCCTCGTCTAGTGCCTCTTGTGGCGTCATGCCGTCATCAATGACGCGGCTGTAAGCATCCACAATGAATTGGCGAATAGCCGGGAATGGACCTGCACGACCGCCGAGAACAGCATAGTTCGGGCTACCATCTTCCAGTGTAGTGTTGGTGCTGAGCAATTGCTCAATAGCGGTGCGGAAGTTCGGGTTTTCATCCCAGAAGGCCATCAGGTCAGGATTGTCCTGCAAGTCAGCGCGGACAGGGAAGTAGCCTGTGCCAGTGTGCCAGGTGATTTGCTGATCGGTTTCGGCCATGAACTTCATGAATTCCCAGGCAGCCATGTTTTCCTCATCGTTGCCAGAGTCAATCAGCCACAGCGCCGCACCACCGATAACAACGCCATTACGTTCGCTGCTATCGCTGTGAGGAATGTAGGTTGTGCTGATGGGGAATTCAGCCGAATCTTGCAGGCCGCGTGCGCCAGCAGTGGAATCGAACAGCATGGCAGCTTGACCGGCGAGGAAGGCGGCATCGGTATCAGTCCAGGTCTTACCGAGGTTCGGCGCATAGCCTTCAGTGAACATCTCGGTGAGGAAGGTGAAGACTTCTACGCCCTGCCCTTGATTGAATAGGGCTTCGCTAGCACGACCGGTACGACCATTATTGTTGTCGAAGTACATACCGCCGCTATTGGCCAAAATTTGCTCGAAGTACCAGCCAACTTGACCAAAGGCCACACAGTATTCTGTACCAGCTTCCTGAATGGCGTCGCAAATCGCTTTGAAGTCAGAGAATGTCCAGTCACGCGGCATCTCATCGAAGCCAGCAGCGGCCAGAACCTCGTCGGTCACGATGTCAGCATTGTAGTACACGATAGGTGTACTACTGTTGAAGGCCATGGCGACCATGCCGTTTTCATCCGAGTAGTAATCGCGCACGGCGGGGATGAAGACCTCAGGATCATAGCCATCGGCTTCCATCAGTTGCCAAGCGGGGATGATACGACCAGTGTCAATCATGGTCTGGGCAGCTAGGTCAAAGTTCTGGATGATGTTCGGTTCGGTGCCAGTTTCAAACGCAGCCAATAGCGCGTTGTAGTTGTCGTCATAGGTACCTTGGAAGGTGGCGACAACCTCAATAGCGTCCTGACTTTCGTTGAAGCGGGCGACCAGTTCGTCAACAACCTCACCCAGGTTGCCACCCATCGCATGCCAGAATTCAATGGTGATAGGCTCGTCTTGTGCCGTCACACCACCGAAGGACAGAGCGAGTAATGCGATGAGCAACACCACGCTACCCAACACAGTAAATCGCTTATTCATAACGAATACCTCCTAAAAATAGATAAACTTTTTTGCCGTTTTCGGCTGCATTCACAAGCGGATTGATTTCCGCGTGATGCCTGAATAAATAGGTTGGCC
>DAOTWU010000587.1:0-3237 GCA_034435735.1 Anaerolineae bacterium
ACATAAGCCACCACTTGATTGGGCGGATTTTGCCGCAAAACCACCCGCCCCGCCTTGAGTATATCTAGCGGCACTTGCTTGGTCGCGGTCAAATCAACGATGCGGTAGATCGGGTGGTCTATTTGCGCCAGCATCTCAAACGAGACCGCTACAGTATCAATGACATCTTGTGCCGTCCACGGGTCAGTGTAGATATGTCGTAGAATCGTTTGAGCGTCGTCATCCCAAACAATCTCTATTCCCATAAGCGCCCTTCTGCACATATTGGCTTCATCTAAAAAACAGCGATAGATTTCAGCGTTTTTTGTCTTTAGTTTGTTGTTGCAATTCTTCTAAAATCAGTGCATAGGCTTCATCTAAAGTATTGGCAAACCGGTAGGACTTCGTGATTGGTGGATAGAGATAGCGGAGGACACGATAGGTCGAGAGCATAATCGTATTCGCGCCGACAATATAAGCCGTGCCCTGATTGGGATGGTGTTTATAGAGCACTTGTCGCACTGCACGTAAAATACCAGGTGGGACGCTTTGCGATTGGCGAACATCGATGATGAGTTGGACTTGGTGGTTGATGGCGTCTAAAAGTTCGTGCATGTACGTCAGGGCGCTATAAACATCCTTAGCCGTCCATGGGTCGGTATAGACATGCCTCATGATACGGTGTTCGTCGTCATCCCAATAAACTTCTATACCCATGAAATGGTTACTCCGTGTTCTTTGAGCGGTGCTCCTCAATTAAGATGGGGACTTCTTCTATTGACGAGGCAAAAGTAACCAGCTTGCCGATAGCAGGATAAATGGTTTTGGCGGCGTTGTAAATAGCTCTTACTACTGAGTTAGCGCCGACGATGTAGTACATCTCTTCGTTTGGGCGGTCGGTGCTGACAACGCGATAGAGCGCTTTGAGGACGCCGCGCGGAATACTTTTGATGCTGCGGACATCAACGATGATGGCAACTTTGTGTGGTACAGAATCCAACATACGGGTAATCTCTTCCAACGCATCGTAGATGTCTTGTGTTCGCCATGGTTCAGTATAGATGACGCGCATAATTGTATGCTCATCATCTTCCCAAGAGACCTGTGCACCCATTGTCTTCAACTTTCTCTCAATTAGTCACACCTGTAACAAGAAATAATTTTCAAATTGGGGTATTATGGTAAAAACACATGCCTTTAGTTACAGACTATAACAGGTTTTATAAAATAAGCATAAAGATTGTTTGCAAGACACTTACTAAATTTAGACTAAACCCCAATTTTACACTAGCGGTGGGGAAATGGTAGATTATAAAAGCGTGTGTATAATGGGATTAATAAACCTCCTTACGAAGGATGGTCATGCATGACACAAGATGACTCTGCTAAAGAGCAAAACCAGCAAGGCAGCGCCCAACTAGAGCCAATTGCCGAACTAGGGCGCTTAAAAGCCAAAGCCGATGAGGTTGAAGCGGCCTTGCGCAACCAACATGAATTATTGAAGAAGCGCGGGATGTCTTTACCGCCGATGGCGCTCAGCAGTTTGAAGGCCGTGCGGGCGGATATTGAGCGTTTAGAAAAGCGCTTGCTAGATGACCAGGTAGAGTTGGGGCAATTGCGCGCCCTGGCCGCCACCGCTGCCAAAGTTAACCAGACGCTCGATTTGGATGCCGTGCTGCTGGAGGCGATGGATACGGTCATCACGCTGACTGATGCCGAGCGCGGTTATATCATCCTGAAGAACGAGCAAAGTGGCGAATTGGAATTTAGAGTGCAGCGCGAGGGCGAAATTGGCCACCACCAAGCCCTGCCTGCCGAAGATGGCCGCGTGGCGATTAGCTATAGCGTGCTGAACGATGTGATTACCAGCGGCCAACCGCTATTGACCGATAACGCCTATAAGGATGAGCGCTTACAGGGCAATGTCAGCATTGCTAATTTTGCCTTGCGGTCGGTGCTCTGTGTGCCCCTCTCTTATAAAGGAAACGTCATCGGCGCGGTTTATGTGGATAACCGCCTGCGGACGGGCGTTTTCACTGAGCGTGAGAAGAACCTGCTGACGGCTTTCGCCAATACTGTGGCGGTTGCCATTATGAACGCGCGTATGTATGCCGATATTCGTCGCAACCTATCCGAGATTACCGCCGTTAAAGAGTTGATGGATAACGTTTTCGCCTCCATCGCCAGCGGTGTGATTACAACCAATAGCGAAGATGTTATTGATACGTTCAATGCTGCGGCCTCTCGTATTTTAGAGCGTCAGCCAGAGGAAGTTATTGGGCAGGAGTTGCGGCGGGTATTGCCCAAAATCTCCGCCGACCTGCGCGAACATTTGGCTAATGTGCGGCAAAGTGATGCACGGCAGATATTCGATGTTGCTTTAGAAGTGCCGCGCGGGCGGATTGTCGTCACTATGCAATTAACGCCATTGAAAGACGCTAACCAGCAAACGCATGGTGTGGCGATTGTGCTAGATGATGTGACTGAACAGCGTCGCCGCGAGCAAGAGTTAGGGATTATGAAGCGCTATTTGCCGCCGCGCATGGTAGATGAAATTCACACCATTTCACAGTTGGCGCTGGGTGGCGAAAAGCGCACTGTCACCTGTATGTATGTGAGTGTGGCGCCCTTGCACCGCCTACCCAGAACATTGCGCCCAACAGAAATTATGAATACGCTCAATGTATATTTGGCCGCGGCGACGGATTGCATTCAAGCAGTGGATGGCGTGATTGATAAATATATCGGCAATGTTATCATGGCGCTGTTCAACTCTCAGCTTAACCCTATGCAAGACCACGCGGTTCAAGCGGTAGAGGCTGCCCTGCGAATACGGGAGACATTCACCCGCATTTATGCCGAACAGGGCATTAACCCTGAGCCGCATCTCTACCATGTGGGCATTCATACCGGCGAGGCTACACTGGGCAATGTGGGGAGCGTCAACCGTCGCGACTTCACCGCCATTGGTCATACGATTAACCTCGCTAAGCGGCTAGAGGAAAATGCTTCCGATGGCGAAGTTATCGTCAGCCAGGCGACGCGCGACGCCATTGCCGCACAGGTAGAGGGTGAAATACCGTTTCGCTTTAGCGACCATGCGCCAGTGAAGGCCAAGGGCGTTGAGGGCGATACCATAGTGTACGAGGTGTTTAGAGCATAATGTCCGACCAGACTGAAAGAATAAAGGCTGTTAAGCCCGATAGTGTACAGGAACAATTGCGCCAACTGGTGCAGCGGACGGGCGAACTTATCGAC
>DAOTWU010000588.1:0-2650 GCA_034435735.1 Anaerolineae bacterium
GTCGCCACAACAATGTAAGTTCCTGTATCGGGGAAAGTGTAGGTAATGAGCGCATTACGATTGCCGAGACTATCATCATCTTCCGCCAGAACAGTTTGGCTATCAGGCGTAAGAATAGCGAGATATGGGTCAAGGTCACCGTCCAAAGCTTCCATCTTGAAAGTGACTGTCTCGCCAGCGCTCACGTCAATCGTCCACACTTGATAAAAAACGTTATTATCAATTGAACCTTCAACCACTTCTACTGGGCTATTGGGTACATTTTCTGGCTCGGGCGGCTGTGGTGGTGTTTGTGGAGCAGCACCACCTGCATCAGGGTTTGCACCATAGAGCCGCTGCACGCCATTAATGTCATCCGTCGTCAAATCAGAAGCCACACCGCTATAAGCATACATCAATGCATGTTCATCATTTGAATGGTCTAAGCCAATAGAATGGCCAATTTCGTGAGCTACAACAACGTATAAATCGGTTGGTCCGCCATCAAAAATTGTCCATCGTTCAGCATCATCAAGGAAAATATCGCCACCATAGCTGGGGTAATAAGCGAAGCCAAGCGTTCCACCAGGCTGGCCAAACTCTTCTTCATTGACCGTCCACTGCACCAGAATATCCGCATTGTTTCCACTTACTTCCGTGAATGTGAGACTGGATACTTCATCCCACGCCTTGAAGGCGGCGCGCACAGCTTCATAGGCACGGTTACAATCTACTGTTGACGGGCAATTGAGAATACTAAATGTTAAATCGGTTCTGTTCCACTGGTCAGCAATAGTATAACGCACGGCACCAGGTTGTGCGGGCAAAGGATAGCTATCAATGGGGGTGTTTTTATCCGTGTTGCCATCCTGCGCAGAAATAGAAGATGTGATAACTGCTGTAAAAAGCAAAAAAATAACAACTAACAGGCGTTTCATGAGATGAACCCCTTTATGCAATACTGTCCCTACTCCACATTGTAAGGGAAAATATCACTTCAGGTTATAAAAAACCTGTTCAAATAAATTCATGAAAGTGGGGTTTGCTTGCAAAGTGGTGCGCATTTCTTCGCGCAAAGTCTCATTGGCGCGGTCTAAAGCATGGCGGCAAAGTGCAATAGCTTGCGGGGCATCTTGTTGCAACCACGCTAATAAGCCCCGATAAAAAGGCAAAAGTGGCTCATCTGGCATACAGCGTTCTGCTTCATCGTAAGCACTAGCCGCCGCAAAAAAATCTGCTAACTGGCGATATGCATGGCCAAGCGCCAACCATAACCGCGCTGCCATCGCCGCATGGTAATCTGGGGCGAGTTGCTGTTGCTCAAGCAAAGCGAGTGCTTGCTCATAGTGTTCAGCAGCAGCAGGAAAATCCCCCGCATTAACGGCCAAATCCCCCGCCCATTGCTGCCAGCGCCAGCTATGCGGCATCTGCGCAACGACATCGCGGGCGGATTGCCAATCTTGCTGCTGGCAATAAAGCATCACCAAACGTTCTGCCAAGCGTGCGTCTTGTGGGCTAAGCGCCAACGCCTGGTGAAGCGCATCAATCGCCGCCGGAATTTCTTGCAAACGCTCAAAAATAATGGAGATTTGTTGGTAATCTTCGACAGTTGGAGAAGCAAGGCGCTGCAAATCATCAATGGCGGCGCGCAAATTCGCTTCATCGCCAAGGCGCAAGCGCACAGCAGCCCGTAAACGCAAAGCTTGTTCATCTTGTGGCGCTTGTGTTAAATGATCATCTAATGCCGCTAAGGCGTCGCTGAGTTCGCCAGTTTGGATGAAAGCATTAGCAAGTTCCAGCGGGCTATAGGTCATGAACGAACCTCTTCATCAGCGGCGGGATTGATAGTGGGTTTCGATGTTCTTGAAAGTGGTAGGCGGATGATAAAACAGGTCCCCTTCCCCACTTCACTTTGCACACCAACCATACCGCCATGCTTCTCTACGATGTCTTTTACAATCGCTAACCCCAACCCCGCACCTTGATTTTTGCGTTCCTCGCCGCGGAAAAATGGCTGGAATATATTGGGCAATAAGGCTTCATCAATGCCCTCGCCGGTGTCTTCTACTTCAATAACGGCGAATGTTTTATCTTCGGTTCTCAAGCGTAACGTAATGATGCCGTCTTCGGGGGTGTGGTCGGCAGCATTATCAAGCAAGTTGGTGAGCACCTGCTCTAAACGCTCTGCATCAACATCGGCAATGACATCATCTTCTTGAATATCTAGATTAAGGGTTAATTGGCGTGTTTCTATTTCTGCTTGTTGAATACGGGCAACATGCTTCAAAAATTGGGATAAGTCCGTTGATTGGAATTGTAACGTAATCAGCCCTTGCTCAAAGCGTGTAATATCAAATAGATGGCTAATGAGGTTCTGCATGCGCTCTACAACAAGCTCCATGACTTCAAGATGCTCGTCCAAACGGTCTGGTTGATGTTTGAGTAAGAACAAGCGCGTTTTCATATTGGTGACGGGCGTGCGCAGTTCATGAGATGCGGTGGTGATGAATTGGCGCCGTTGGCGGGCGAGTTCTCTCGCATCACTAATATCTCTCACAACGGTCACAACGCCTTCATTTTCGCCATTAGTGCTGCGCGCCATTGTGCTGATTAGCTCAACTTCTACTAATGAATTATCACGGCATTTTAGGGTGAATTCACCTCGCCAGAA
>DAOTWU010000589.1:0-6602 GCA_034435735.1 Anaerolineae bacterium
GCCACCGCCCTCTCTACGCAAGCCGTCCTGACCGCCATCCAACAGGCATAAAAATAGGTTCGGGCGATGAACCCGAACCCTTCATTATATATGGTGATAGTTAAGGGGCTGGCTAACCCTCTAAAATGTTGAAATCCACCCCGCCCAACTCGGCAATGCCGCGCATCAAATTAAGCACTTCCGCCAACTGCACTTTATTCTCATGCGTCAGCTCAATGACGACACGCCGCACCGTCTTGCCCTGTGGTGGCGTTTCCACCTCTCCGCCGCTCATCGGCGTCGGGGTAACAGGTGGCTCATCTTTTGGCGCATCGGCGAAAACGAAGACATCGCCACGCACCCAACCGCCCGCGCCGGCCACAATTACCGGATACCATATGCCATCGGGCATCTGCTCGGCATACTCTGGCGCCATCGACACCGCCGACACTTCCGCCGAAATTGTGCCCACAACATCCGTACCCGTCATAGGGCTAGCGCGCACAATGGCATAAGGCTCATCGCCCTTCACATACACCGTTTGGAAAGCCGCTTTTGGCGGGAATGGCCAATTTTTCACGAGAGCACCGTCCTTCAATCCTTTGAGAACATTCGCCATATTGGGGTCAGTGGCATAGCCATAACCGCGTGTGTGCCAATCATTGCCCGGATGTGCCCAAGCGAACAAGAGAAGCCCTTCATAGTTTGGCGGATATTGGTCTAGCGCCCATTGTAATTGTAGCTGCATAGCCTGCTCAAACGAGCGCTCTGGGAACACATATTCCCAATAGCGCCCTAGCTTATGCGGCCCCTGAAAATGCCCCGTAAATTGCTCAATGAATTGAATATGCACCTGTGCGCCGGGGTCACTCATTCTGTCCCAGCCGAATTCCGTCAACACAATGCGCGGCGGTTGTAATCCGAGTTCTTGCGCCCGCTTCACAAAGGCGAAACTGCGGAACAGGTAATAGTTACCCTCGTCATAGTCATGTGGTGGGTTGGGGTTGAGCGGCGCGCCCCTGTAAACGTCCTCTCGGCCAAGCCCGCCCGCGCCCCAATGAAATAGCGTGCCCTGCGCATACTCGTGTAAACCCAGCACGGCGACATCGCGATGCTCATCGAGGAAATGCAGCAGGCGGTCATATACCCCGTTGCGCACCTCGCTCACTTCATACACCCCAACGGCGAAATTGGGCAGCACAACCTTATATCCCCCCTGAATAAGCGTATCTGCTGCCTGCAACACCCAATCTAAAAATGTGGGTTCGTTCCCTTTGGCGAATGGTTCATTGAGGATATATTTCCACAGCGTTTTATGCCCATCCATCAACGACCGTGCATAGTGAACAGGGTCATCGGTTTTCCACTGGCTGCCCTCTTTGGGCGACCAACGGCGGTCAATGGTCTCGATGCCAAAATCAGCTATCTCTAGCGCAGCGTCTGTGTTATCCATTACCAATGCCCAGCTGGGGCGTGTATCTTTTGCCAGTTGGATAACGTCTGGGTCGGCGTTCAATATATTGAAGAACATTCTCGTTTTTGCGGCCATAATCGTGTCCCCTTAAGTCGTGAAGCCGTGACAAACTTGCTTGTTTCTATTGTACGCCACAAACCCCAAAACGCCTAAACATTAGCGGCCTAGCGCAAAACATAAATGCTATAACACGCTAGTTCTCATCATCTGCCAACAGGTCACCCGCTTCGGTCTCTATATCATCTTCCGCTAAATTGAGGATTTCCGCGCCACGTTTTTTATAAGCATAATATGTTTTGAGGTTAGTATAAGGCGGAGCATCAAACCCTTCTTGCTGCGCCATACTGCGGGTGCGGTAATTCATCCAATAATCATCAAAGACAGCCACGCCCAACGGGGCAAACACACCTGTACCATTAACCAAACGCTCTAAAAATGTCGTCGAGCCGATATTTTTCGTATTGCCGCTACCGGGGCGGTCAGATGCAATGCGATATTTTTCATGGAGAAAAAACTGAAAATCCCGAATGACAGAGGGAATGTCGTTCAAGTCTTCAATCTTATAAACTTGGCGTTCATCAATATCTTCAACACGGCTATACACCACACCAAGCACATAATGCGCCGTATAGCGATTATAGGCAAAGGTGCTATTTAACGGGCGGTCACGGGTGCGAAAGTAGCCGCCAAATGTCCCCAATGTCATACCATTCACCCGCACATGCCCTTTTCTATCCACCCCAGTGCGGTAAGTGGTTTTAATATCTAGCGCGATACATTCAGTTTCATCATCGCGGGAAACTAAGCTGAAATCTGGGTATTGGTTTTGCGCTTGGGCGAGGATAAGCTGGTAATTATTCTCCTCTGCAAAACGTATCAAAACAGGTAAAATTAATAATTCGAGGACTTTTGATAAAACTTTTGTATCGAGCGAAATCGTATACACCCGTTGATAAATATCAATAAACCCCTTAACCGTCCAATCACCTTGCTCCGTAGTAACGCGCGCCGCCAAATCATCAAAATAGCGCATTAACTTCGCACGAAATTCGCCCTGCCCCAACGCAATCTCTCCTCATTAAAGCGCGATTAAAAGTAGTTCAGCAGATTTTTTATGGGCTAAAGCATACTGCTTTTTGTGTGTCACTTCATAGACATGCTTTTTATAACGGCTCAACAAATTCAATAGCGCCTCTCTTGTGGGAATGCCATCATCACGGTAGGAAATGACAAGGATGCTATTTTGGTGGCGCTGAACCAGTTGAGTAAAGGCGTCCATAATCGTGGTGGCATCATTCCAGAGGGATTTTTGCGGTTTCAGACGGCGGTGCTTGCTGCCATAATCAATATGATGCTCCCATTCGTCATACATCATCAGCCCCTCAAGGAAATGATAAAAGTCGCGATAATCAACGCCGACACCTTTCTTGTTGAGATATGGCGGGTCAATATAAACCAAATCATAGCCTGTAGGGGTCGCAAGCGCATCGCATTGCAGCACTTCATTGGCATACCCGTTATCAAAAACGGCAGCATTGGCTTCTATGACAAATTGGCGGAAGTGCGTTTCAAATGGTGTATCCCATGTACGCTTATTGCCAAAACTGCGGTCTACATCGGCGGTTCTCATGTACAAATTGGCGCGATGAAACAGGTTATAGGGGCGTTTGATGATACAGGCTTGGAACAGGGCAAACCGCGCTATTGCTTGCTTATAGCGATTATTTAGCATGTGGGTAATCTGGTAGTTCACGCGGTCTAGCCACGCATTTTCTTCATCTGTGAAATAAATACCAGAAAAGTGCTTTTGAATGAAATCCGGGTAATGGACATCATCCCTAAAAGTCAAAAGCTGGTCAACCTCATCTGGCGTCAAAACCACGTCACGATTTTCGATGAGCGCCCGCCCAATTTCGCAGTTAAACGCCATAATATCGTTATAGGTGACGTGCTTCCCCGCATTTTTGAATAGATGGCTGACCACACCAGTGCCACCAAAAACATCGAGCACGGTGGTGAATTCTAAATGGCGCACCTGTTCCCATATCCAATTCACTAATTTGCGCTTGCTACCTTGATAGCGCGTTGTGGGAAAAGGGTAGTTAAATGGCCTAATGTTTTTGGCTGGAAACAATGGTAACTGTTGGGGTTGCATCGTTGTGCGCTCTCATACACCGTTTTATCGAATGATACATGAACGGTGAAAATTTGTCTAACGCGCTGAATGCACCCCAAAACGCCTAAACATTGGCGGCCTAGCGCCTCGATAGCAACACGCTGACCGTCTCCACTTGTACGCCATGCTGAGCTAAAAGCTCGAACAGCGGCTCAATCAGGGCGAAATCGCTCTCGATTGTCTCGTCATTGAACACAATCCCCAGATATTCATCCGCGCCAGCCCGCTGCAACGCCGCTTCTACATCAGCCAGTGTCACCGCCGCATCGCCCAGATGCGCTATCTCATAGCCCGCGTTATAAATTTCCACCACAGGATAGCCATTATGCACCGTCTCTACTGGCGTGCTCAGCAAATCATCGCGCGAAGGGGAATCACCGGAATCGGTCGCAAAGTACAGCACGACCGCTGGCCAGTCCGTCTCCTCATCCGACATGCCCGCCGATGTGATACCCCGCTGTGAAAGGGGCGCCATAAACGCCATCAAGTCATCAATCGTGCCCAGATATGTCCCCTCTGTGCCATACCAGCCATCAGTGCGGACGGCGTCGGGCGCGTTGGTATAGCCATCGAAGAACTTGTGCGTTGGGCCATGGTGGTGGAGCGCTATCTCATGCCCGTTATTCTCCCAAGCGTGCACCGTCTCCAGCAACCCACTGCGGTAGACATAATCCGCCCATGTTGTCGAAAACTGTAGCGTGATTTTGGCGTTATAGCGGTCGGCCAGCGCCATGAACTGCTCTAGGAGTGGCCACAACGCCCGCACACGCGGCGCACGGCTCACTTCTAGGTGAAAGGCGATGAACGCCCCTTTAGGCCCCTGCCCCCCATCACTGGGGGGAGGAGCTGCTGCACTCGCATCTAGCCGCTGCGCACCGAGTTGGCCAGTGCCAGCGTTGTCATGGCGATAGCGCGGCCAAATCGCATTACCATAGCCCTGTAAGCCGCTGTTCTCGATGATGTTCAGCGTGCCGTCTTCCTGTAGCACATAGACCACGCCGTTATGGATGACGGGGCTAGCCATCACCCTCGCCGAAGACGCCAGATTGTACTGTTGCACCACTTGGCCATCAAAAGTGAGCACCTGCAACAGGCCATCTGTCGCGAATAAAATGTATTGATCATCAGCTAACGTGGGCGAAGCCGACGCGATGCTATCGGGCACTTCGGCCAAAATTGTGCGCTCACAAGTGGGCGTCAACCGCGCCAATGTCGCTCTGCGCTGGCCATTCTCATCAACCGACACCGCTACATAAGCATTTCCCGCCGCGTCAACTGTGGGGCCAGCATAAAAGCCCGCCGCCTGCGTGCGCGCTATAAAAGGAAACGTAAAATCGCACTGCATTTGTAAATTCAGGTCTAAGCGATAAACATGCGAGACCATTTCAGCATCGTTGGGGCGCACATATTGCACCCATAGCCCTGTGCCATCGGGCACAACCTCGCCACTGACCGAATCCATGTTCGCGCCTTGAAAGGACAACTTATAACACGCCATATCGCCGGGGTCAAAATTGGCCAGAATGTTCAGTTCGGCATCGGTCTTGATGACAGAACAGCCATAGAGGTATTCCGTTTCGTCACCCGTCTTTTCGCCAACGGTTTGCGCGGCCGAACCCCAATACAAGTAAGTGCCATCGGTGGTGGGGCTGGTGCCAAACCAAGCGCGCAGGCCGTCATCCATGCCCAAGCTATCAACCACCTGCCCCGCGCTATCAACCGCCACCATCTTCCCACAATCGGGGTTAATGGGCTGCTGGCAAGCGGCAGATGGCCCGTTAACCGTGCCCAAATAGGCCAGGCCGTTGAGCAGTGTGGCGCTGCTATCTGCTGTCATGCCTAAGTTGACGCGCGTACGTTCGGTCATGGCTGGTGCATCGAACAGCGTTAAATTGCCGCCGAAAGTCATCGTCCAATAGACTACGCCATTGGCCTCATCGTAGGTCAACACCGCCTCGCCCGAACCGCCACGATACAGGCTATACAGTTGGCCATCCTGCAAGTTGTAGCCAAACAAAATATCGCCGAACGGTTCGCTATTCGGCCCACACTCGCGCCGCGTATGCGCTGGGTAAACCAGCCAATCGCCCACAATAATTGGCGTCGCGGTGATGTTCATGCAATCGGGTTGGGTTAAGGGGATTTGGATATAGCGCAGGTCGCCATTTTGGCCATAGCTGGCCTCGCTAATGGGGGCGATGGCGTCTTGAGCTTGTGCCCCCGCTAATAAGGAAAAGAAGACTAAAACAAAGAGTAACCGTCGCATGATAACCTCCCTTTTGCAGAAACGATTCTCGTTGCATCCCTGTTTACAAACACTTCTCTACAATCACCACATCGCGCCAGACGCCGTCCAGTTGGCCATGCCGCTCATATATCCCCACTTCGCGGAAACCCAGACGGCGACACAGCGCCCGTGATGCTGTATTCTCTACAAAAATGCGCGAGACCAACTTCCAATAGCCCCGCTGGGCACAAGCACCTATGAGCGCTTCCATCACTGCGCGCCCCAAACCGCGCCCCTGAAACGCCTCGCGCACATAAACCGAAAACTCGGCAATGCCACGATAGCACTCGCGCGGGCGATACTCGGATGCCGCCGCCCACGCCGCAACAGTGCCGTTCACTTGTGCCACAAAAAAGGGAAAACGCGCTTGAGCGAGCCAAGCCTCAATATCAGCAGGGGTGCGTAAGCGCGTCTCGAAGGTGGCGATGCGGCGGGTGATGCCCTCGTTATAAATTTCGGCGATGGCCACAGCGTCGGCGGCGGTAGCTGGGCGCACAAGACAATCATCCATGGTCATACGTACCCTCCCCACTTTCCAGCTTACCACCACTCCCCCGCCCTGAGGATTAAAATTCCCCAGCAACAAAAAACCCCCGTTAGGGGGCTTCTCTTAAAGAGGATGGGTTATTGGCTATTTTGTTCTTCTTCCCACTTCCGCACCGCCTCCAGTGCCTCTGGCGTGCCAA
>DAOTWU010000590.1:0-2490 GCA_034435735.1 Anaerolineae bacterium
GCAATCAATGCGGGATCGGGTTCTAGATTGCGATCATCTTGTTTGGCATTTGCGTTAACTGGCATAGATATACCCCCTTACTGTCTCTATCTTTATGTCTATCATATCCTAACTTGACCGAAATTTGCTTTTAATTATCGCATATTGCGTAAATGTTCTATGAAATCGGGCGCTAATTGCCCTGAAGCAATCGGCTCTACAGTTCCGGTAAGCGTTATTTGCCAATCTTCGTCAATTGTTACCTGCACTGTTCCTCCATCCATGTGCACATTAACGGGATTGCGGCAATAACCCAACCGCACGGCTGCACCCGCTGCTGCCGAGGCTGACGACCCGCTGGCTAATGTATATCCTGCCCCGCGTTCCCATATGGCCATCCGAATATGGTGTTCATCCAATACATCTACAAAATGCACATTAATGCGCTTAGGGAACATTGGATGGTATTCGATGAGTGGGCCATAACGTTGTACTATCTCCTTATCTGCTTTTTGGCCAAAAATAAGACAGTGTGGATTGCCAATGTTGGCTGCTGTAAACGTATATTGCTCCCCATTCACTTCCAGCGTTTCATTGAGCATCTCGCGGGTTTCGCCCGTGGCGGGAATATCGTCGCTGAGGAAGCTAATTCGCCCCATACCTATGCGGATGCTGCGCGCTTTCTCGTCTAAGATGCTGGCGTAAGAAATCTCTTCTCCGATTGCTAACGGAAAGTGATGCTCTTTTACATAGCGCTTATCCCATAAATAGCGAGCAAAAACCCGCAGCCCGTTACCACTTTTCTCTGCATCACTCCCATCTGGGTTAATAAAACGCATTGAAAAAGGCGGCCCCGCTCCTAATGGGCCATAACAGATACCATCAGCCCCCAAGCCAAAGTGTCTATCACATAATAGCCGAGCAATAGGCGGTGTGATAGACATCGGAAATTCGGCAGGGTCAATAACGAGAATGTCATTCCCATAGGCCTGATAGCGGTAAAAATTGGCCATAGCTAACCCCCGTGTTGCTTTAACCAATTATCAATCCATTCGTGCGCCTTATCTAAACTGTTGGTGAGCACATATTGTTTCGCCAAATTAGGGTATAACTGGGCAAATGTCTCATAAGTGTTGCGGAAGAATAAGCCTGTACTGACAAAAACCACTAATCCCGTATTTTCTGGGCGGCTATTAATCACGCTGCGGGCACGAGAAAGAAATGCAGAGGGCACATGGTCTGTTTCTAGCATATTGTTGATGATACAAACATAATGGCGCACTTCAGCCATCATATCACGGCCTTTGGGCAATGCCTGAAAATATTCACTCCATGTCCAATCGCCCGTAAAACGGTAATGCAATATAGTATGGGCTTCATCATCCCAGAAAACCTCGACGGCCATAATATATGCTCCAACAGGTTGTTAGAACCTGAAACAAACTTATTATATATCAACTGTAAATTATTTGCGTGAAGGAGAGGATATTTTGACAAAACTAAAACTAGGCCCGCATAGCTGACCTCATGAAAATACCCACCCATTGTCATTTCCATAGCATTTGGAAATGCTAAACCACACAAACCTTTATTTTATGGCACATTTTTTATAATGTACCGATATATGAAAGTGTATCATACCCCACAAATCTTGCCCAACGAGGTCGGGAATAAAAAAGCGCGGCCTGTGCTTTCGCCGCGCTTTGTACACCTTAGACACGCTGTTTAGACGCGCCGCCGCCCGCTATTGCCGAGCGATTTTTTCGCCTGTGCCGTGTTGACGGGTTGGACAGTCACCGCTTTATAGAAGTCCTCGTCATAGGTTCTTGGTTTGATAACAACAGGCATTGGCACAGCGTGCCCCATGATAATCGCCTGTTGTTTTGTCTCCATACGCGCCAGCACCTCTCGCAGACCACTAGCCCCACTGATGCCATTGAGCACTGCATGAATATCGCGCTCATTATCCAACAGCGCCGTGACCCGCGTGCCTATCTGGCTCATTACTTCTTCATCTATCGCGCTGGGGCGTTGGTCTACAACCAGCAGCGTGACGTTGTATTTACGCATTTCGCGAGCAATGACGCCAAATGTCGTTTGTCGCGCAACTTGTGGGTCAAGGAATTTGTGCGCCTCTTCAATGGTGATGAGTAGTTGGGGTGGTTGCATCGCTTTATCGCCTAGCGAGCGTTCCATTTTTTCAACATATGCTGCATGGATACGCCTTGTCAGATAATTGGCCACCAGCATATAGGCGTCCAGTGAATTTCCATAGCGTCCAAATTCCAGCACCACGCTTTTTTGCTGTTCAACCAGCAGGTCAATGATTTTCTGCACGCTATCATCTGGCGTTTCTTTCACCAGAAAATCCCAACGCTGAAAGCGCTCTAAACGCCGTTGCAGCGCGGTTAAAGTACCAGAGGCGATATTTGTCTTTTCCAGCACAAATTCTATATCTTCTTGGCTGGCGTGAATGAGGCGCGTGACCCAATCGCTTCCCCAAATTTTGCG
>DAOTWU010000591.1:0-3429 GCA_034435735.1 Anaerolineae bacterium
CATTAGATGAAGATGGTATGTTCATCTCCTACGATAGGAACAACTACAACATTATTTCCACATGGCAAAGCGATTTGATTGATATTGGTGATTTAGAGTTCAGTGATGACGGGGCTTATCTATCGCCAATTTTGGCATTGGATAATGCGCTTGTACGGGTGTGGGAGACATATACAGGTGAGCAAGTGTATTTCTGGCGTTTAGACCCACCGCGAGACCATACAAAAGTGCATTTTGTGCCCGGAAGCTATGATATTGTAGTGGTGCATTATAGCGGGGAAACCTCTCTTTGGCCGTTCCCTTATGAAGAGAAGCAAGTGCTGGATACTCGGCCTTATATTGACCTAGACATCAACCCACAGGGATTAATGGCGCTATTTGACCGTGAAGGATATGTCACCTTAAGGACACTAGATGGCGACATGATAACCCGCTGGCAAGCATCAGAATATCCCACGACAGGCTGGATTACGCCTAACGGTTCTTACCTAGCGTCGTTAGATATTGCTGGTCATCTGAAAATATGGCGGCTGTGTGAGGGGGCGAGCTAAGCCTCTCCCCCTACCCCGTTAGCTAATAGCGCCACGATAAGCGCCACACCACACAGCCCCAAGCCGATGAGCGCCATCTCGCTGAAAACTTGCACCGAAGCCATCACAAATGTATTGGTATACACCATTGGATAATCAGCCGCCGCCACTGTGCTGAAAAAGCGGCTATTGGGCGCTTCAATCTGCGCCACAATCTGGTTGATGCGCCCCGTTCCCAGCACGCTCAACGAATTCGCCGCCGCGCTCATCGCCACCATACGCACGCCCAGCACCAACGACGACGCCATGCCCCGCCCATCTTCTGGCACAGCGGCTAGCGTTTGCAATACGACAGGCGTAAAGACCAGCCCCAGCCCCAGCCCCATCAGTGCCATCACAGGGGCTAATACAGCATAAGAGGTTTGCACATCGGTCATCACCAGCGCGAAGGCCACAAACCCCACGCCCGCCAGCACCAAGCCGCTCAGCAGCACCCGCTGTGAACGGAAGCGCGCCGATAACATGCCGCCCAGCGCCACCGCCACCGCCAGCGGCACGGTGAACGTCGCCAGCATGACGCCCGTCTCTATCGCGGAGCGCAAAACCGCCTCTTCCTGTATCGCTTCAACAACCGAGCTGAAGAAGCCCAGCGCCTCTAAATTGCGCAAATTCACCAGCAGCGGCATGATGACAATCGCCACAAACAGGGCATACCCCGCCAGCGCATTGACCACATTTGCGCCCAGCACCGTCCTACCCCGCAGCATACGCCAATCCAGCAGCGCCACATCACCCGCCCGCCGCTCATAAAGCAGGAAGATGACCAGCCCCACCAGCGCCAGCGCCAACGGCCAACCAACCGCGCCCAGTTCGCCCGCGTTCAAGTTGTTCATGCTCACATTGAACAGTGTTAAGACAATCGCCAGCAAAAGCGCCCCGCCCCAATCGAAGCGCGCCGCCCGTTTTTGCGGCATATCGGGCAAGCGCCGCAGCACATACAGCAGCGCAATCAACCACAGCGGCACGTTCAGCAAAAACAGCAGCCGCCACGAAATATATTGCACCACCACGCCGCCAACCGCCGCCCCCAGCAGCCAGCCCACCGTATCCACTGCCGCCACGAGGCCCAGCGGGCGCGCCCGTTCGCCCTGCGGGTATAAATCGCTCACCAGCGCCAACGCAATCGCCGTAATTGCCCCCGCGCCCAAGGCCTGCACCGTGCGCCCCAGCACCAGCGCCAACAGTATGGACAAATCTCGCCCCATCCCCAGACTGATGAGTATCTCAGAGGGGACTGTATAGAAGCTCACCAGCAGCGCGCCACTGACATATAGCGCCAAACACAACGCCAGCGCCGCCCGCCGCCCGATGCGGTCTGAAGCGCGCCCCATCGTGAATAACGATAGTGCATAGCCCAGCAGATACCCCGTGACAATCCAGAACACGCTGCTTAAGCTATCCAGCGTCACCGATAGCTGGATGTCGGTCAGGATGCGCGGCAATACCGCCGAAACAATCGTCACATCCACCGAACCAAGAAACACCGGAACAGCCACCGCCGCCAGAATAGCCCGCCGTTCAATATGCTGTGTTGTCACGATATAATTCACCTTTGCCTATAGCCGGTAAATACGCCCTAACCACAGTTACGCAATGCGCAACCAGCGCGTTGCAAAGGGCGCAATTCTGCCCAAATTCTAACCGGAAAGTGCTTTACAGCATAGGCGATTCATGTTAGAATTAGAACATCTGTTCAAGGTGAATTTGTAAGGGATGTGCCTCAATGGTGGTGACCACAAAACCGCAGAAACGTCGTCAGGGTAAACTCCTGTTAGAGCGCCTGCACAAGGCCGGTATTCCAGCGAGCAACTGTGTCCGTAGCCAAAAAAGCGGCGAGTATACTGTTGATTTTGATATGGCCAACAGCGAAGATTTCAATGCCCCCGGCACAGACCCGGCAGCAGTATGGGCACAGCGCATTCTAGAAGCGTTTCCAGAGTTCGAGGTCACCGGTTGTTATGATGCCGTCGCCCATTGGCGTCCGCATAAACCCGTATTGAGCGCCACCGTCTTCTTGCGCGAGCGTGAAGCCGAAGCCATCCTAGAAGCTACCCCCTAGGGAATTACGCGCCCAATAGCGGCGCTTCCTCCAATCAATAGTTCCATCCATCATGACAGCGTGCCGTTGGTGCGCTGTTTGTGTTGCCCCTATCTTTCAATCCATCTGAAGACCTTTAGCCACAAGAAAAGCATCTGCAAATAAAACCTTATGGCACTACAAATATTAAGGTGTGTTACAATAGAATATCATCTTTGTATTTATTGAGGTGCACTCATGAAACGTTACACTACTGCCGAACTGGGGCAAGGTCTGGTGGAGTATGCCCTCATCCTTGTGCTGGTGGCGCTTGCCGTTGTTGTTGTGCTCACCCTGTTTGGACCACAATTGAAAAATGTGTATTGCGAGGTGGTCACGGGTTTGAACAACGGCACGCAACCCGACACCTGTGTACCACCAGTGACCGATACAGTGGTCATCACCCGCGCTGATTACGATGTTGGCGACGAAGAACTGCATTTAGACGCCACATCTAACGGGGGCTATAACCCGTCTGCCACGTTGACGGCTTCCCCCGGCGGCATCATGGAAGCCAAAAGTGACCATTACCATCTGAAGTACACGCTAACGGGCTGCCCCTGTACGGTCACTGTGACCTCTAGTCAAGGCGGTTCGGCCACGGTCACTGTGCCTTAAACGCACGAGGGGCGCAACCGTCGCGCCAGATAGAACCAACTTGCACGAGTAACAAAATGGGGACAAACTGCTCCCGTTTTAAGGGTTGGCATCCTTAAAAATCCTATTGGGAGCATTGTGGGAGCGCGAGGGGGAAGCCCTCGC
>DAOTWU010000592.1:0-2246 GCA_034435735.1 Anaerolineae bacterium
TTTATTCACCAACATAAACGTTTAAGCCTATGTCCAATTTCCACAAGTCATTGAAGCGATGCCCAAAAGGGGGAGGGGGGATAGTACAGGCCGCCACCAATATAGATGGCGGCTGGGGAAACGATGCTTCAGCTATGGCCGCTATACGGTGGAGAGGGAGGGTTTGGGAACTGATAAAATCTTTTTAGTTGATTATAGGGGATAGTTCCCTGCTTCAATTGGCAATCCCTTACCAGCCAAGCTGGGCAAATAGTAGAGGGGCTTTGTATGCCCCTCGTGTTGGTTCAGTCCAGCAATGCCTGATGCTGCTTGCCGCATTTTTCTAGCGCGCGCTGGGCTTCGCGCACATTGATTTTTGGCGCGACATCCGCATAAAAGCGGGCGGCGGTCTCTTCGATGGTGCGCTGTCCAGTGGCGGATTTATCCGCTAGATTGAGCGTGTAGTCAGCGGGATTGAGGCCTTCAATCGGCTCTAGCGTGATTTCAACGACGTGTTCGCGGCGCACGCGCTCCAGCTTTTTCTTGCGCTTTTCGGCATCGCGGGCGCGGCTTTCGTCGCCGATGTCCAAATAATAGCCCTGTAGTTGCGCTTCAAGTTCAATGGCGTAGCTCAAAATTGAGCCGAAAGTGTTGAGTTCGGTCATTGTGGTTATAGCCAACGTTCAATCACTACTTTACGGTCGGTGAAAAATTCAATGCTATCGTGGCCTTGCCCGTGCAAGTCGCCAAAGAATGATTGCTTTTGCCCGCCAAAGGGGAACGAAGCTGAAGGCGCAGCCACGCCGATATTGACGCCGATATTACCAGCACGCACGCGATATTTGAATGCGCGCGCGTGGCCGCCGTTGCTGGTGAAGATGCTGGCGGCATTGCCATAGCGGCTGCTGTTGATTACGTCGATGGCGTCGTCTAAATCGTCAACTTTCATTAAGGCGAGGACTGGGCCGAAAACCTCTTCTTGGGCGATTTCCATATCGGGCGTGACGTTAGTGAGGATGGTTGGGCCGATGAAGATGCCGTTTTCATAGCCTTCTACTTGGATATTGCGGCCATCGAGAAGCAGTTCCGCCCCTTGCTCAAGGGCGCGCTCAATCATGCTGTTAATGCGCGCTTTGGCGGCGGCGCTGATGACCGTTCCCATCTGGGTGCTCTCGTCCAGACCATAGCCCACTTTGAGGCGGGCGGCTTGTTCCGCCAGAATATCGCGCATGCGATCATAAGCATCGCCCACGCCCAAAGCCACCGCTGCGGCTAAACAGCGCTGGCCAGCACAGCCATAGGCCGCGCCCATGATGTTGCGGGCGCTGGCTTCCATGTTGGCATCGGGCATGACGGCGATATAGTTCTTCGCGCCGCCCTGTGCCTGTACGCGCTTGCCGTGGGCGGTGCCGGTTTCGTAGATGATTTTGGCGACAGGCGTTGAGCCGACAAACGAAATGCCCTGAATGTCGGGGTGCTTGAGGATGGCTTGCGCGGCATCAACTCCACCATGCACCATATTCACCACGCCCTCTGGCAAGTCAAGTTCATCGATGAGTTCCATCACCATTTCCATAGAGATGGGCGTTTGGGGCGAGGGTTTGACAATATAGGTATTGCCGCAAGCGATGGCCGTGGGCAAAAACCACAGCGGCACCATGACGGGGAAGTTAAAGGGGGTGATGGCGGCGAAGACGCCCACAGGTTGGCGCAGGGTGGTCTCGTCGATGCCGCTGGCGATGTCCTCAACGCCGTCGTTGCGCATGAGAACGGGCACACTGGTGGCGAAGTCCACGCTTTCGATGCCACGCCGCAACTCTCCGCGCGCTTCGTCAATTGTTTTTCCATTTTCTTCAACAATCATGCGGGCGATGTCGTCAAAGTTCTCTTCTAAAAGATTTTTGAAACGGAACATATATTGAGCGCGGGTGAGAATGGGGGTGCTGCGCCATTCTTCAAAGGCTTCTGTGGCGGCCTGTACCGCTTTATCCACATCGGCGGCGGTGGATTCTGGCACTTCGGCCAAGATGTCGCAAGTGGCTGGATTTTCTACGGGGAGATAGGCTTCTGTGGCGGCATCTACCCATTCCCCGCCGATGTAGTTCTTCAATTTTCTGGCCATATTTGCCTCCAAAATATTTTGTATGTAGGGGTAGTTCCATTGTAATGCAAAACGGCAGGCCAGCCCAAACAGTGGCATTAAATTTTGCCGCATTGTCCTAAGCAATAAGCCATGATTAGCGCCCGTTTGGCGAAAGGTGTTTTTG
>DAOTWU010000593.1:0-2165 GCA_034435735.1 Anaerolineae bacterium
AATGATTGGTGTGGCGTTTTTAGGGCCAATATAGCCAACAATGCCGCACATAGCATATTCCTCCTAGTTGGTTTGTTGTAAATATAAGGGAGCAATATGCCCGGTGTGGCGCAGACACAGGACATACCAACCAACTCTATAGGTAGAATTGGCTTTAACCACATGCCGCCTGCTTGTCCCGAAAGTTACCCTTCGGTTTTCACAGTTGGCTTTCTTGGGGGGAGGAATAGACGAGGACGTGTGGTGCGCCCTGACGGCATCCGCTGATCTCTCGCTTTTCCCCGACTATCTGTCGGGTTAGGCCTACACCGAAGTAGGCAACCGTCACCTCGTCAACCTATTACAAAATCATCGTAATAGGTCCGTGCGCTATCCATTCCCTCCTGCTTGTTCTATTGCGCGGCTTCCTCCTTTAACGCTTTTTGGTAGATTGACAAACCTTAACAGCAAACAAATAAGCTGTCAATAGCCTTAGGTAGCATAGTCTTTGGGGTCTACAAATTCGATATATTCGGTTGTCGCTTGCGTTAAATCACTATATGCCCCGCGCGCGTTCTCATCTTGTACAGCAATCGCCAGTTGGTACATGGCTTCTTCCATCATGGTGTGTAGTATCTCTCGTGGTACGCGCTTTTGCCCCGCTATCTTTCTGAACTTAAAGGGTTTACCAAAGCGAATACTGGCATAAGCACGCCGAAAACGCCTCAATTTTTGCGGCGCGTCTTGTGCATAGGAAATCGCTGCGGGGACAATAACCGCATCAGTTTTCGTGGCGACATAAGCCAAACCATCGTGGGGTTTTTGCAAACCTTCTGGGTTACGTGTGCCTTCTGGGGCGATGAGGACTAGTTGCCCGCTGCGGATAAGCTCAATTGAGGCCATCAATGCCCGTCTATCAGCGGCTCCGCGATGCACAAAAAATGGCTTCCACCATCTGGCGAAAAAACCAAGCAATCCCGCGTTTTCCACTTCAGCTTTTGTCATGGGAATGACGAAACGACTTGTAACTGCTCCCATGCAAATGACGGGGTCAATGGCTGAGATATGATTCATCATCAAAATAGTTGGGCCAGAATCGGGTACATTTTCCAGCCCTTCTACATCAACTTTCACCAGTGTATAGCCTACTGTGCGAATCAGGAGGCGCATTAACCATCGCCGCCACGCTAAGCGCGGCTGCAAGGCTATGTACTCTTGCACACTGAGTGATTGACTCACTTTTTACCGCCTTTTGTTGCTTTTTGTCTTGTCTTTGGGGGTATATGGGCGCTTATTGCGCTTGGCTTCACGGCGCTTTTTGCGTATATAGTGAATTTCGTTTGCTGGTATTTTCATGGCTTCTACTTCTTCTTCGCTGAGTTCATACCATGCGCCCCGCTCTAATGTGCCCAGTCCTAGCTGGCCAATATGTGTGCGGATAAGCCGTTTAACAGGATGGCCAAGCATAGCCGCAACGCGCCGAATTTGCCGCTTTTTGCCCTCGGTTAAAACCACACGCAGGATGGTCGTTTCGTGGGTGCGCCCCAGTATTTTCACTGAGCAGCGTGCAGTCTTGCCTTCGGGAAGCCAAACCCCCGCTTCCCAACGCTCTACAGTTTCATCTGTCACCCGTCCATAAACTTCGACCTTATATGTTTTGGTGTGCTCATAACGTGGATGTGCGAGCTGGTTAGCTAAATCACCATCGTTGGTGAGCACCATCAAGCCTTCACTTTCCGCGTCCAAACGCCCAATGGTGAATAGATGCCCCTCTATAGGAATAAGCTCCCGCACAGTAGGGCGGTCATCTTTGGGATTTCCCGTTTTTGCAGAGAGTACATTGCGTGGTTTGTTGAAGACAATGTATAGACGGCGTTGCTTTTCTGGGCGTATTCTTACACCATCTACTTCGATAATGTCTTTTTCTGGGTCGGCCTTGTCACCAATTGAAATGACTTGTCCATTTACCCGAACCCGACCTTGGCGGATTATTTCCTCACAAGCGCGGCGTGAACCAATATCTGCTTGCGCCATCAATTTCTGTACACGTTCTTTCACGGCGTTACCTATAAACTCGTTGCCGAATGCAACCCACTATTATAAAGGGTATATACCAGCTTTGGCAGAGGCTGTTTTCATGAACGTATAAGAAGTATCTATATTTTTGGTGCAACCCGATATTGTAG
>DAOTWU010000594.1:0-5609 GCA_034435735.1 Anaerolineae bacterium
CGCACACAGGCGATGGGCAACCCCTGCTGTTGGTACCATTGGCTGGCGCGGCGATGTAATTCTGCTACCTGTTGCGGGTAAAGACGCGATAGACGGGCGCGCAACAACTCGGCAAAAAGCTGGTGATACCGAAACCATTGGCGGCGGTTATCCAACGGCACAATGAACAAATTCGCTTCGTCTAAGCTTTCTAGCACGCGCTGGGCGTCGTCACGTCCGGTGATGGCCGCGCACAGGTCGCCATGAAGCCGCTCTAATATCGATGTTTGTAACAGAAATTGCTGAATATCAGATGGCTGGGTTTGTAGCGCTTCTTCTAAGAGATAATCACCAATATAGCGGTCATCGCCATGAAAACTCTCTAGAAAGGCGTTAACATTTGGCTCTCGCTGGAGATAGAGGGCGGCCAGTTGAATGCCGGCTATCCAGCCTTCGGTGCGCTCGATGAGCGTTTGTAGCGCGGCGGGATGGAGCTGGATGCCTTGCTGCTGAAGGAAGTGGACAGTTTCATCTTGATTGAAGCGCAAATCTTCTGTCTGTAGTTCGTATAAATAGCCACGCACTCGCAACCGCGCCAACGATAATGGTGGCTCGGTACGAGAGGTAATGACCCAATGCACATTAGGCGGGGCGTGTTCAATCAAGAAGCCCATTAGCTCGTGCACGGGCGGCGCACTGATTTCCTGATAGCCATCCAGCACAATGGCGAGCTGGCGAGAAGATGCGCTTAATTCGTTGATGAAGAGGGTGGCGATGATGTTTTGCGGTGGCGGGTCAGAGGATTGTAACGAAGCTAAAACGCCCTCTCCAAAACCCTCAATGATGTTTTGCACGGAAGCGATGAGATAGGCCATAAAGCGGTTAGGGTCATTATCCGCTTCATCTAAAGATAGCCACGCCGTAATGAAGGCGAGTTGCTTCACCCAATCAACAACAGCGCTAGTTTTGCCAAATCCTGCTGGCGCAGTGACTAGCACTAACTTACACCTGAGGGCTGTGTTCAGGCGTTGGATGAGATGTGGGCGCTGGATGTGGTGGGGCGATGGTTGTGGGATGTAGAGCTTTGTCGCCAACAGGTGCTTACTCGCTGCGGCATTGCCGAAGTGATAGCTCATATAGGTAAATGCCTCCAACCGGCGGGAACGCGCTTCCTATTTCAGTATAGCAAATTTAAGTGGATGCGTTGCTAGAAAAAGAGGCCAATCTATGAAAAAGCTATGAAAGCCGTATGGCTCGCTCATGAGGGCGGCAATAGCGGGCGGATATGTTCGGCAATGACTTCAGCATCAGTTTGAAAAGCGAAGATGGCCGTCATACGCCCTTCTGCATTGAAAAGAAAGGCGTTGCTGGTGTGGTTCATCAGGTAGTTAGATGGCACGTTGGGGTCGGGCACTTGTTCATAGACCAGATTATAATCGCGGGCAATGCGTTGTAAGGTGTCATCATCGCCCTGCAAGCCAATGACAAAGGGCACGTTGCGTTGCTCTAAATAGCGCGCGAGTTGCTCTGGTGTATCGCGCTGTGGGTCTACGCTGATGAATACATAGGCGATGTCGTCGGCCTGTTCGCCTAGCGCCTCATGGACGCGGCGGAAGGCCAACATGGTCAACGGACAAACATCGGGGCAGTGGGTATAACCAAAGAAGAGCAACACAGGCTTACCGCGCAAGTCGCTCAAGCTGACGGGTTGGCCAGTATGGCTGGTGAGGGTGAAATCGAGGACGGGCTTGGGCGGGGCAACGACCCGAACGCCGTCATTGAGCGGCGTGGGGGTGGCGATGGCGTCTAGCTGGTTATTGATGGCCGTGTTAAAAAGCGCGAAGAAGAGCGCGCCCGCGCTGACGGCAACTATCACCGCGCCCAACAGCCAAAGGTAAACCCGCCATGAAGTTTTTCGCCCATCATGCATTGTGCCTTTGCCCTCCTGCATTTCAACATAACCAGACACATTTTAGGCGCGAATAGTTGCCTGTGGTAGGTGTGAACCGTCATAAACAGGCGCGGACGTTCTTCACCCCCGCGCCTGCTTGTTTATTGCTTAGTGGTGCATGGGTATGGCTGACGGGAGTTGTTCCTCCAACCAGCGGTCTAGGCCGCCGGCCACACTGGCCACATTGGTGAAGCCGTGCTGCTGTAATACGCTGGCCGCAACCAGTGAGCGCACCCCACCAGCGCAATGCAAAATGATGAGCCTATCGCGCGGGAGTTCATCCAGATGGCGCGGCAAGAAGCCCATAGGAATATGGCGCGAGCCGCCGATATGCTGTTCAACACGCTCGGCAGTATCACGCACATCCACCAGTAGCGCCCCTTGTTCTAATGCGGTTAAGGCTTCCTGTGGTGTGAGTTCGGCGGTGGTGACGGTCTCGCCTTGAATTGCATCGGGTGTGAAGTAGCCCCTGAGGTTATCAACACCAATCGCCCGTAGTTCAGTGATGAGGCGTTCTACATCTTGCTCGTGGGCGATGAGGTAGGTTGGGCGCTCATAGTCGATATACCAGCCAATATAAGTGCTGAAGCGGTCGCTATCCGGCGGCGCATGGAGGCTGCCAGCAATGTGCCCTGCGATGAACTCGGAAGCCATGCGAGCGTCAATCAGTTGAGCATCAGATGCGGCGATAGCGGCTAACTGCTCAGCGGGGAGTTGTTGCGGCTGTGGTAAGTCACGCAGCAGGGTAGGCCCCACACGGTTGACATATTTCATGCGGGCGAAGTAGCGCGGCGCTTCTGGTTGGTCACGCAGTAGCCACTCCACGAAGCGGTCTTCGTCATCAAATTGAAAGGCCGGATTGAACAGTTTTTCATAGCCCAGTGTGGTTGATGGAATGCTGCCCAACCCTTTGCCGCAAGCGCTGCCTGCGCCATGTCCCGGCCAAATTTGTAAATAATCCGGCAGTTGTTGGAAGCGCTGGATATTGGCGAATTGCTGGCGGGCGCCGGGTTCTTTGGTGTTGGCGATGCCGGCGGCCTCTTCCAGCAAATCGGGGCGGCCTACCGTGCCGACAAAGATAAAATCGCCGGTGAAAATGCCGATGGGGCGGTCTGCGGCGGCGGTGTCGGTGATTTGGTAGCACATATGCTCCGGTGTGTGGCCCGGTGTATGGAGGGCTTCGAAGCGGATATTGCCGACCATGAACGTATCGCCATCTTTGAGCAGGTGGATGTCCCTATCAGGATAGGCATAGCGCCAATCGTGGCCACCTTCGTCGCTGAGGTACATGGTGGCACCCGTGGCGGCGGCGAGTTCGCGCGTGCCGCTGACATAGTCGGCGTGAATGTGTGTTTCGGTCACATGGGTAATGCGTAGCCCTTCAGCCTCTGCGGTGGCCAAATAAGGGCGAATATCGCGGGCGGGGTCAATGACAATCGCAACGCCCGCCGCTTGACAATCGACCATATAGGAAGCCTGTGCCAACTTCGGGTCGTAGAAGTATTTCAATAGCATGGGGTTACAGCCTTTCGCTCATGCAATCCTTTTGGCGAGAAGGGCATGGCTTGGTTGTTGGGTTAGCGCTCTAGCGGCAAGTCGCGGCTTATCCAGCCCATTGTGCCTTCTAGCAGGTTATAGACCTTTTCAAAGCCGAACTGCTTGAGGTAGGCGGCAACTTGTGCGCTGCGGGCGCCAGTGCGGCAAACGAGGATGACCGGTTTATCGCGCGGGATTTCATCAATACGTTGCGCCAGTTGGCTCATGGGCAGGTTGACGGAGCCGGGAATACGGCCTTCGGTGAATTCGGCGATTTCGCGCACATCTAACAGCAAATGGTCAACATTGTTGCCATTGGCGTATTGAGTTTGATAGTCCTCAATAGATAGTTCTTCAAACGGTGGTTTGCCGAAGCGGAACATATAAATCCTCCCTGATATAGGATTATGGGGCTGGTCGGGCGGCGATGACCAGCCCTGACCAGCTTAGTATTCGACGGGGAAACCAGCGGCTTGCCAGTCAATGATGCCGCCAAGATCGTATATCACATTATACCCCGCGTTTCTCAGAATTTGAGCGGCGCGTGCGCTGCGATTACCGCTGCGGCAGTACACCACGATTGTTTTATCACGCGGGATTTCATCAAGGCGGCTGGCGATTTCTTCAACATTGATGTTAACTGAGTTGGCGATATGGCCATCGGCGTATTCTGCTGGTGTACGCACATCAATCAGCATGACCTGCGGGTCATCCTGTAGCGTTTGTACGAACTCCGCGGGAGAGATACGCTCGAAGATACTAGCGGTATCGCTGGCCACAGTTGCGGGCTGTTGGGCATTGTTGATGATAGAGACGATAATGCCCAACCCGCCGATAATCACAACAAGCGCGATGAGCACCAGCCATTTGTTGGCCTGTTGTTGCTTACGTGCTTGACGCCGTTTTTTGGTCATCGTGTTTTACCCTTTCTCGCCTTTGTGTATACGCCTGTTTGACGCAATCCATAGTAAAAGGTTACATCAGTTCTCCGTTTGCTCGCCGAATTGAGCGAAAAAGCGCCAGATGACTTCTGTGGCGTCAATGTCATAGCTGACCCGACCATAGGCCAAGTTTTCGCGTTGGCTAGGCCAAGTATGGCCGCCGCCAATAATTTCGTAAAATTCTACTGCCCCATTTTCTGGACAACCTTGATAGCTGGTGTGGCGGACGCGCGTGCGGTCTTCGGCGATGTCTGGCATCAGGACGACACGCCGCCCCTCATCACAGCCGTTATAGTCTGCCCAATGGGCGGCAGCGGCGGCGGGCGAGAGGCCGTTATAGCGCCCTTCAAAGGGGACAACTTGGTCATTGGTGCCATGCATAATCAAGATGGGCATCGGGTCGCCATCGCCACAGTTTTCCACCCACATATTGGGCATGGCCATACCGACAACGGCGACAGCGGTGATAATATCGGGCGTTTCGCAAGCTAGGCGATAGGTCATACTGCCACCATTTGAGAAGCCAACGACATAAATTCGCTCTGGGTCTGCTTCGCCTGCCGCAATTAGCCCCTTGATGAAGCCACTCAAAAAGCCGACATCATCCGGTTCGGGTTCGCCCATTTGTCCATCATTCCAAACGAGGTTGAGGCCATCAGGATAGAGGACGAGGAAGCCCTCTGTTTCGGCAAATTCTTCAAAACCGGTGAGCTGTGCCATCGAGAGGCCATTGCCGCCTGCACCATGCAGCACCAC
Organism: Anaerolineae bacterium; assembly: GCA_034435735.1. Lineage (GTDB taxonomy): Bacteria > Chloroflexota > Anaerolineae > Aggregatilineales > Phototrophicaceae > S146-30. Next base: position 5,164 of record DAOTWU010000594.1, read on the forward strand.
CACTAAGGGCAACGGGTTGCCTCCACGATACCATGTGGGGACATAGGCGGTGTAGGTGCGGGGCGCATCTGTATCATCTTCCTGCGCCGCCACCCCTATCACTAATCCACTTAATAAACCAATCACAACTACCAATACAGTGAACCGAAATCTCATTATATTTGTTCCTTTTAGATGTTCTACCAATAAATACACAGCTTTAGTGTTTGTTACATGTCGTGTTTAATTATAAGCCACCAAATACGAAATTGCTTTTATTTTCATCTGGCGTTCATAGTGTGGTTGTTTACACCTCCACCTTCTCTCCCGCCCCTTGCGCCATGCGGCGGTTGTGGCTATCTTTAGCATAATCTTAAAGCGACATGGAGCATGGTCGGTGAATCCACTCTTTCTCTTACTAGGCATCGCATCTATTGTGTTGGGCATACTCTCGTTTTTTCCGAAAA
>DAOTWU010000595.1:0-13079 GCA_034435735.1 Anaerolineae bacterium
CCCCAATACCAATGGTGGGAATATCTAGCATTTCGGTAATTAGTTGAGCGAGTTCAGCAGGGACAAGTTCAAGGACAACGCAAAACGCGCCAGCAGCCTGTACGGCAAGCGCATCACGGATTAACTGGCGGGCGCTCTCCAACTCGCGCCCTTGCACACGGAAACCACCAAATTGGTTGACGCTTTGGGGGGTGAGGCCAATGTGCGCCATCACAGGAATGCCCGTACTGACAATACGCTCTATAGTTGGAGCAATGAACTCTCCACCTTCTAGTTTGACGCATGAGACACGGGCTTCTTGCATCAAGCGAGCAGCATTAGTCAACGCCTGTTCAGGGCTAATGCTGTAGGTCATAAAGGGCATATCGCCAATAATCAATGGTTTCGTGGTGACGCGAGAGACGATTTCAGCATGATAAATAATATGGTCAAGCGTAACGGGAATCGTTGAATTATGCCCCTGAACAACCATACCCAAAGTGTCGCCCACTAAAATGGCCGGTACGCCAGCAGCTTCGCATACGCGCGCACTCATCGCATCATAAGCGGTCAACATCACAATGGGCTGACCGTCTTTCTTCATTTTTTGAAAATCACGAATTGTTACTCTCATTGGTCATTTCCCAATCAGTTAAAAGTTGCTCAATTTTATTGACATCAACACCCCGTGCATTCAAAAGCGGGTACGTGCTACGAGCAAGCGCAATATAAAGCGGCACAAGATGCGGATGATGGCATTCTAACGCATTGAGATGGGCTTGCAATGTACCAATATCGGCGCGAGATAGAGGGCCAGTTAAAGCGGCAGGCAAACCCTGCTGAGCAAGATTATCTACAGTTGCATGCATAAGCGTATTAAGGGCACTGGCCGCAACCTCTTCACTTGCACCGATACTACTAAGCAGTTGGTGAGCTATGCTATAGAGGGTTACAGTGTAATTGCTGGCGATGACCATAGCGACATGGTAAATACTTTTCTGGCCTTCTGGGATAGTAATAATATGCCCTTTCAAAGCCTGTACTATATCATGAAGCCATTGCGACAATATGGGGGAAGATGCTTCTAGCGCATAGACCGTATTGGGCAAGTTATTTAATGCCATTTCAATAGAAGCAAAGGGCAACGCGGGATGCAAACTGCCAATCATTGCACCATGGGCGACTAATGGCTTCAAGCTATCTTGACTATGCGCACCAGAGGTATGAACAAAAGCATGGCCACGCAAAGCATCGCCTGCATCCGAAAGCTGTAAAGCGACTGAGGCAATAGCGTCATCTGGCACTGTGAGTAAGGTTAAATTGGCCTGTATGAAAGCTTCATGTATTGTTGTAGCAACCGTTGAGAGACGTTGAGCGAGTTTTTCAGCTGAGGTTGGGGTGCGGCTGGCTACGGCCACAATCTCATATCCAGCATGAGAGAGGGCAATCGCCAATGTGCTGCCCACCTTACCAGCGCCAATAATGGCTATTTTAGGCAAATTTCCCCGCTCAACGTCCATCTAACTCCCCTATTGGCCAATCGGTGTTGGTGTCGGCACTGGCTCTGTGATAAGGATATTCACCATACAAGAAGCCGCCAACATACCATTTATATCAAATACCGTTAAGCGAAACTGGTATTCTCCAGGCTCAAAACTGGAAGGGATGAATTGCCCCAACTCGCCAATTTCTGTCACAGGGTTCACTTTTGTATCTAGAACGCGATACTCATCAAAAGTAGAAGCCCCCCGTATTTCAATTTTATAAGACGAGAAATTATCCACGAAAGCTGTTCCGCGTATAACAATAGGTTGGAACACTTGCATACCATTTGCAGGCACTTGCAAAAAAGCATTGGGGGTATCGCAGCCAATCGCTGGCGGTGGATTGGGCACAATAGTGCCTACAGGGGTTGGCGTTAATGTTGGTGTGGCTAAAACCTGGTTGATGGGGTCATCTGGGCCTAATTGCCCAATCGGGTCAATATCTACCGATGGCAGTAAAGGCGCAGGTGTTGGTGTTGCGAACACCCCATCATCAACCACAGCCACAGGCAATACTTCGTCCGCCTCATAAGCGCGAACAATGGGCACAACCCGCGACTGTACGCCATATAGGATAATGGCAAATTCCACCAGAAGGATAATAGCAGTGAGGGCATTGGCCTGTTGGCCACGAGAAAGCTCTCGCTCTAGCTCAAAATATGTAGCCCGATATTCTCTACGGGCGACAATGAACTTGCGGAGATACCACAACACACCTAGCCCGAAGAGCACATAAAGCCCTGGTGAGATTTGCTCCAATAGAAAGACAAGTGATGCCATATTATAATGCTCGTAGAACACCACGAAGTACAGTTATCAGACGCGGCACAATGATTTTCCCCACCTCCAGAACTTCTTCATGAACAGCTGTATAATCACTATCGGCATAGGCATCAATATCATCAACAGAGATATTGGTGATGCCAGAAATCGCCAATACGCGCATTCCCGCATGGCGAGCCACCACCACTTCATGGACTGTTGACATACCTACAGCATCAGCCCCTAAAGCGCGCAACATGCGAACTTCGGCAGGTGTTTCAAAGGTGGGGCCAGAAAGACAAGCATATACACCTTGATGAACTTGTATATCATTTTCAGCAGCGACCTGCACAGCTAGTGTCCGCAACTCGCGGTCATAGGCATTCGCCATACCAATAAAGCGAGGCCCAATAGACTCATCATTAGGGCCAGAGAGTGCATTAAGTCCAGCCATGCCCGTAAAGTAGATGTGATCGTTAATGATCATCACATCCCCGATATTGAAGGATTTATTGAGACCACCAGCCGCATTGGTGAGAATGATGGTTTTTGCACCTAAAAAGTGCATAACCCTTACGGGAAAAGTGATTTGTTCTGGTGTATAGCCTTCATAAAGATGGGCGCGCCCCTGTTGGGCAACAACAGTTTGCCCCTCAATCTTACCAATAACGAGTTGCCCTTGATGGCCAGGCACTGTTGATTTAGGCCAGTTAGGAATAGTATCATAGGGGATAACTACGCGTTCCTCAAACGTATCAGCCAATCCGCCAAGCCCAGACCCTAACACAAGACCTATAGCAGGCTTTAGATTTGTATGGGCTTGAATGGCTTGAACAGCTTCCATGTAATCTTCTCGTGTGTAGGCCATTTAGACAACTCCTCAATGAATGGTTTTGATGTTAAGCGGGTTTTATTATACCCCTACGATAGGGTGAGGTATATACGCAGTACATAATAATCGTTACAAAATAAACGGATTAAAAGCGTGCTTTATAACCAGTTTTTTACTAATTATGAACAATATGAATAGAAGTAATCGCTCATAATTTGCGAATTTCTGTTACAATATGTACAGTTAAATGAGCTGTTGGACAAAGGTATTGAATCGCATACCATTATAGTTAACCGCAATTTTCGAAACAGAATCATGCGAAAGGAGGCGTGTGCAGCGGCCATCGTTGCACCAAATGCTTATGACCAGCAGTGCAGAACAAATCATGATGAGCTACGCCGAAGCATATCAGAAACTTTATCAACGAGCACCGAAGGATTTGCGCGCAATTGATAACAATTGGGTTGTGGTTAATGGTGCACGTATGAGCATAACCGAGCTGCAATTTTTAACAGAACGCCTACAGCAGGAATATAGACAAGCTATCGCCGATCGTAAAGGTGTGGTTTCAAAACTTATCCGCTGGTTCCGCGGTTAGGCAACCTCGTTTAGTTATTCATCCCCTACACTATCTATTGACACCCTTTCGCTGCCGACACATAGGGCGTCGGCTTTTTCATTTTTTGTTATAATCACCTCAAAGTTTGCCATATCGGGGTAATCTATGCAGCAATCATTTGATGATGTCCGTAGACAAATACGCATCGCCCTTATTGCCATTGTGGTTATCTTACCCGTTGGCATTGTTGGGTTTATGGTGCTGGAAAATAGAAACTTTCTTGATGCACTTTGGTTAACCATCACGACCCTCACAACGATTGGCTATGGTGATATTGTTGCCAAAACAGAAGTTGGGCGTATTTTTACATTGATGCTCATTATTTTCGGATTGGGTACATTCGCTTTTGCCGCACAGGCCGCCGTAGCATTATTGGTCAGTCCAACATTGCGGGAAATACGCCAAAAACGGCGGGCTGCCAAAGCTATCTCCAAGCTCGCCAATCATTACATTGTTTGCGGCTCTGGGGAATTAGTCACTAAAACTGTTGACTCACTATTTGAAAGCGCCCAAGCACGAAAACTGCACCAAGAAACGGAACTATACCAACCATTAGATACAGTGCTAGACAACTTGCTGGGCGATGATGATGAAGGTAATTATGTAAAGCTGCGCAAGCTCATTCGACAAGCTTATCTAGCCTGTGCAAATTTGATTTTGCGGCGACAAAGCATCCTAGATGTGGTAGTAGTGGTGACAACCGACCATGATTATGCGAATGAATTGCGAGATAACGGACTTTTAGTCATAGAAGGCGACCCCACACAGGATGAGACACTGCGAGATGCGGGCATTCAACGGGCTAGGGCTATTATGGTATTGCTGGAAAGCGACACAGAGACATTATTAACTGTTTTAACAGCCCATAACATGAACCCTGCCCTATTCATCACGGCTTCGACGCATAATGAAAATCTTGCGCCTAAAATGCTGAGAGTTGGCGCACATGAAGCTATTACACCATTTGATGTAGCGGGGCAATTCATGAATAGTGCCACACTGCGGCCTGTGGTAAACGATTATTTCACAAAAATCCTCTTTGACTATCACTCACCATACCAGATTACGCAATTGAATATGGGAGAGGATTCGCCTTGGATAGGCAAACGATTGCGCCAACTTGATTTGAGAAATCATTTTGATGCTGGGGTTATCGGCATACGCCATGATGATGGGCATTTTACCTATGCACCAGGAGAAGATTATATCTTGCATGAGGGCGATATCATCTTAGCCGTTGCTCCAGCATGGCGAATACGCGCCATACAAAAAACAGCGCGAAAAGGAACAAAACAACAGCCTAATATCATCACATGGCAAAAACTGCACACCCCATTCAATCCCCCAACCAGTGATAAAACATATTCGCTATTGGAATCGGAAGAAGCTGTACAAAAGCTATCACAACACTTCATTATTGCGGGTTGTGGTAGATTGGCTATGCACACCATCAATAAATTAGACCCCAAACGCCCCTTTGTCATTGTCAGCAATGATAACACCCACACCAGTGAGCTTTTGAAGCGGGGCTTCAGGGTCATTCATGGCAATCCTACGGATGAAAATGTGCTTATCAAGGCAGGGATTAATCGAGCACTGGCAATTATGGTCATCATTGAAGACCAAGCTGATGCGGTTTTATGTGTTTTAACCTGTCGGGCAATGAGCAAAAAACTCTTGATTTCTGCTATTGCATTAACTGATGAAATGATTCCTAAATTAGAGCGAGCGGGGGCAGATGAAGGCCGCGTAGTTAGCCCCTTCCGCATTGCAGCCCAATTTGTATTACTTACAACCACTCGCCCTGACATCAGCGATTTCATGCGCTATGTGCTCTATAACTACACTACAGGCCTAGAAACAGCAGATTTATATATTTATGAAGATTCGCCCTGGGTGGGCGAAACCATAGAATCGTTACGATTAGACCGCATCTTCCGCGCTGGGGTCATTGGGGTACGGCTGGCGGATGGAGAAACCTTTATCTATGGTCCACCTGCAACCCACGTCATTCGCCCCAACGAGGTTCTGATAGCTGTTGTACCGATGACGCATTTTGATGAAATGCGAAGGGCTGCTATGGGTGGGCGCGAAGTAAGACCGACCACATTAAGGCGAGCGGATGTCATGAAAAGTCATGTTTGGACGGCTGAGGAAATAGAAGCTATCATGAGCCGTAATTAAACGCGGCGGTGACGTTTGCCATAGCGCCCCAAACCAGCACGGTAGCGCTCTTCGTCATAATCTTGCGGCGTATCAACATCGCGCAAAATACTATCGGTATTGACATTGACATAAGTAATTTGGTCTGCATGCGCATTGATAACGTCGCGCGGTTGTGCATCACCCCTCAATGCAAGTAGCTCTGGCCAAAGGCGGCGGCTGATGATAATTGGATGCCCTCGCCGCATTTCAAAACTAGGGGCAACAATGGCCGAAGCATTTTCGGCATAAGTTGTCATGACTTGATGAATCACTCGCGGGTCAAGCCGTGGTTGATCGCCCAAAACAATCATAGCCGCGGCAATGTTATCAGGCAAAGCGCGCAACCCAGCTTTTAGCGAGGAGAGCATTTCGCCTGTTTTATAAGCGCGGTTAAATACCACTTTGCACCCTAAAGGCTTCACCAAAGATTTGACCTCATCGGCATGATGTCCTGTAACAACCACTATTGGATCAATACGGGAGCGGATAAGCTGCTCAACAATATGCTCGATAATGGTTTTGTGCTCTGTCCATGGTAAAAGCACTTTGGGCTGCCCCATCCGCCGTGACAAGCCTGCGGCTAAAACTACAGCAGCAACAGGGCGCTGCACCTCATGAATAGGGTTTGCAGAACGCGCCATTCCCAAAGAAACGCTATGTAAGCGCGATGAACGCAAAGCTAACTGAGCAATGAGGCGGGCGCGGCCTCGTAGATAACCTGTAGCGGGGGTTTGATTGAGGAATGCTGCTATTCTGGCCTTTTCTGGGATACCAGATAAGCCTAAAGATTCATCACGTAAAACCTGTGCAACCCACGGTGATTTAATACGGCTCCCCGGATAATAGCCATATCGATCAATCATGGCTTGGGCATTGTAAACGTGATTGGCGTCTAAGGGTTGCCCCAAAACTGAGAGCGAAGCAACAGGCACAACAAGCGTTGTATCCGGCGGGATAACAGGTTCGTGTTGGTAAGGGGCTTTTAAGGGCAGTCCCCGTGCGCCATCCGCTTCTACGAGAAGGACATCAGAGTCAATGCTATCCAGCAGGGTTGGAAGCCACGCTGGGTCTGGACCATACACCTTACCTTTGCTCACTGTTTCATAAATGAATACGTAGTGATGACGATTTAACGCTTCAGAAATCGCTTCATTGCCCGCATCAATTGGCATAGCATAGGGAAACAATTTGAGCTGCTCTTCGGCAATACGGGTTGTTGTTGTTGCCAGCACCCGCCACTTCAAATCAGCAAGTTCGTATCCTAAACGCACAAGCGTGGACGTTTTCCCGCCAGCCCCAATAAAAGCAACTACATCACCACGTGTAATTTCAAAGGCTTCGTGAAGTTTCATGTTCAGAATCAGAACTCCAATATAAACGAAGCTGCGAGGCGGCAAGGACGGCTTCCAATACGCCACCGCCCACGGCTAACGATTTATCTGATATTGTGAAACAGTTTTCACGGCGGGCGCGGGGATCTAAATCACCGATTTTCATCCCTTTAGAGACTTTAACTGTATGGTGTATTAACCCTCGTAACACCCCTGAAAATTGTGCATATACTGGCAAGCCATTTACTTCAGCAATGAGTTGGCCTTCTGTTATATCATCACCAATTTGCGCATGGGGAACAACGTAGCCATCATCCGGGGCACGAAGAACACGGGAATGTGTTTTGTTCGCAACGCGCCCGGGTTCACCAGTATCTGGCTCTGCTGTGCCTTGATAAATTACGCGCCCCAAGTTATGCCCTCTATTTGTTTCAATAATAGCATGACAATTTTGTCCAGCGACATAACCTGGCCCCAATGCAACAACTAAAGGAGCATCGTCGATCGTAGTATCCAAGCAATTTTTAGCCATGCGGGCATCAACGACAACATCAGGCTTGAAATGGCGAATCGCCTCAGCCTGCGGGTCAATAATAACTGGCACAACGCCGTCGCGCACAACATCCATAGCATCAGAAACGGTGGTTAAACGCGCGGTAATCCCCTCAACCACAATTGAGTCATCATAAACAGCCGAACCATAACATACGGCACGGCGCACAAGTAGCGGCGTGGGCAGCTCCGTCACTATCACCGGAAAGCCGGCGCGATGAAGGCGATAGATAGCGCCACTCGCCAGGTCTCCCCCACCGCGCACAACGATTAGAACATGATCAAATAACGCCAAGGCCATGCTCCCGTAATGCTGCTACAACTTTTTCTGGCAATAGGGGTAGTGAAGAGAGCCAGACACCCGTAGCATCATGAATAGCGGCGACAATTGCTGGAGCAAGTGGCAAGAACGGCATCTCCGCCATACCACGCGCTCCCCAAGGGCCAATCGGGTCTGGGTATTCAAGAATAACTGATTTCACCTCTTCAGGAACATCAAGGACGGTAGGAATAAGATAGGTTGAGAGGAACGGATTTTTAATCATCCCATTTTCGCTGATGAGATGTTCCATCAGGGTATAGCCTTGCGCTTGAACCACTGCGCCTTCTATTTGCCCTTGTACGAGTTGCGGATTAACAGCACGACCTACATCATTCACCGAGATGACGCGAACAAGACGCACCTGTCCTGTTTCTAAATCAACTTCCACTTCTACAGCTTGCGCAACATAACCATAAGCGAAGTTTGGTTCACTTTTACCTGTTTGGGGGTCATAGGGTGTGGTTTTGGGCGGGCGGTATTGGTATGTTGCAATAGCGGGACGATTTTCTGCCTTCCATTGTTCAAGCGCCTTCTCGGCAGCGCCGCGAATTGCATTGCCGGCCATAAATGTCATACGAGAAGCGGAAGCGCTACCAGAGGTTTTGGTTTCAGCAGTATCATGAGAAATCAACCGTACCCGTTCCATTGGTACACCAACTGCATCAGCAGCCATTTGAACAAGTACCGTATGCGCCCCCTGCCCCACTTCGGCAGCGGCATGGCGCACAATCACTTGCTCAATTTCGGCTTCTCCGTGCACTTCTACAGTTGCCCAACTTTGCTCTGGGAAGCCGAAACTAAAGCCAACATTTTTCAGACCGCAGGCAATCCCAACACCTCGGCGTAAGTGTGACTTTGTGGGTTGTGTTAAGGGTTTGCGATAAAAAGTGCCATCCTCTCGTTGTTCCCAAAAACTCTCTTTAGCACAAACTTCTAGAACTTGCGGCATTGAAACGCCGGGGGGGAGTGGTGTGCCAACGGAGAGAATGCTACCCTCCTGGATGATATTGCGGCGGCGCAACTCTGCAGGGTCCATACCAAGCGCTTCCGCCAGGCGATCCATTTGACCTTCTGCAGCAAATAGGCCTTGTGGTGCACCAAAGCCACGAAACGCACCACAAGGAATGTTGTTGGTATAAACACCGTAAGTATCAACATGAATATTGGGGATTTCATAGGGGCCAGTAACCATCAAATTGGCGTTACCCAAAACTTTATTGGACGTATAGTTATATGCGCCCATATCGCCAATCACAGTCGCTTCTGCAGCGACAATCTTACCATCACGGGTTGCGCCCCATTTTGCCCGAACTTTCACCGGATGGCGCTTATGGTGATAGAGAATAGATTCTTCTCTACTCCAGATAATTTTGACAGGGCGCTGCAATTTCCAGGTAGCTAGGGCGAGCACAATTTGCACAGACATATCTTCTCGTCCACCAAATGCGCCGCCAATTGCGGGATAAATCACGCGCACTTTTTCTGGTGGCAAATCCAGAGCGTGGTAAATTTGTTCCTGGTCTTCGTGTGCCCATTGCCCAGCGACCACAACAGTCACCCGTCCATCCTCATCGATATAGCCAACGCCAGCTTCTGGCTGCAGAAAAGCATGCTCTTGCCATGATGTAGTGTACTCACCTTCTACAACCACATCAGCAGCCGCCCAGCCTGCATCTATATCACCTTTTCGGATACGATAATGACACAAGACATTATTTTTTACATTGTGATGGAGTTGCGGGGCATCCTCATGCATTGCCTCTTCTGCATCGAAGACTGCAGGCAAATCTTCATAGGTTACGTCAATCAGAGAAACCGCCTCTGCCGCGATTTCCTCAGTTTCGGCAACAACTAGGGCGACCATATCCATATAGCAGCGCACAATATCTGCGCCCTCTTTATCGCTGCCCGGCCCACACAGTACAGGCTGGTCTTTAATAACAAGGCCATATTCATTCACTGGCACATCTGCAGCAGTAAAAACCGCCACAACACCAGGCAATGCAAGTGCCTTGCTCTTGTCAATGTTCACAACACGGGCATGGGCACGATCGCTCCAGCGAATTTTCATCCAGAGTTGCCCCTCAAAGTTAATATCACCTGGATAAGGGGTCTCCCCGGTCACTTTTCCTAACGCATCTAACCGCTTAACATTTTTCCCAATAGCAAAAATTTTCTCTTTGGGCACGGCCAAATTCCTTTTGTTTGGTGACTAAACATCTTGCAATGATTATAGCAATGGAAAAGGGATATGTATATAAACAGCGGACACCCATTGAAGGGCGTCCGCGCACAAAACAAATAGATGTTATCTAGGGTGTCACGGTTAATCTAGCAGGTGTACGTAAGCGTTGCAGCTCTTGCTGGAAGATGCGGCGAACAATAGCGATAGATGTAGCATATGTAGGGTCTATACCCTGATAACCCAAGCTACCAGCGCCCAAATTCTGACCTTTGCTCATTGGCTTATCCGACGCATAGTGTAAAAAGCCAATATCGAACGGCACATTATAGAGATTGACAATCTCATTCATCGGATGGCGTTTGGGTCGATAGGCCTCATATACAGCGGAAAGATAGGGGCCACCTTCCATTTCAATATCGGTATACCCCTCTTTATAGAATACACTCATATAAGAGCGGTTTTGGAGGAATGTGCCGGGAGCACTGATAGCCTTCTGATTATCTAACACATTACCATAAGCCATGAATGGCCAAACATCTGGGGCAGAGAAACAATTGTGGAACAGGTATGTGTTTTGAGAATGCTCATCATGAACTACATTAGGAATCATAATGTCGCCAACGCGACCATTGAGCGTTGCGGCTTTACCCATCACATAGACGCCGAGCATTTTGCCAACATGCTCAGCAATGCGGCTCAATATTTCGTAAGCGGCCAACCCTAGCGGGTAGTCAATATTGATGATGATAGCATCACTTTGCTTCATCAAATCCGCATCAAAGCCTTCTACATTCAGGCGAGGGTCCATCCATGACGAATCAAAGCGCCCTAATTCAATGATTTGCGCTTCAATCTCAAACCCGTGCAAATTAGGGATACGCCAAATACCAACTGAACGCTCATGGTTGAAATATTGCTCACGGGCATCTGCCCCGCCCTCGCTGAGATAGCGCTTGAGCACATAATACAGGAAGTTCTCTAGGCTTTTGCCCTCGCCACCGCTGCGAATTTGCTCATATTCCTGCAACAAGCCTTGTTCATCACAGCGTGCAAGATAGTCGATAATCGCCTGTTCTTCCCGACGTGCAAAGCCAGTCAATAAATTGACAATAGAGTGTGTATTGCTAGAGACAAAGTAAACTGGACGTTGCTCCGGGTCACACCCGTAGGCAAGCGCAGATTGGCGCAGTTCACGCCACCAATAAGCAGTAGCACGGCGATAAGCCGCCAAAGAGCTAGAGATTAAGCGCAAGCCCATATCTTTAGGAGCAGCAGCTATTTTACGAAGAATATCAAAGAAGTCATCGCGCCAGATAACTTCCAAACGGTGGAGGTCTTCTGGTGACATTTTAAGCGCAAGCGCCAATTCCTCGCGTTCTTCTGGGGAAAGCGCTGTTGAGCGTTCTTCCGCCAAGTATTTTTGAGCCGTTCCTTCTTGAAGTAAATCGTGCAGCTTATTCCATTCAATTTGATAAGCCGTCAATATGGGGACAAGGTCATCAATATCAGAGCGGCTGGCAATGAAAACGGCCAGAGTGTCTTTACCATTAAAATGTGTGCGACGGCGGCGTCCAGGTGCATATACCCGCTCCCAATCTGGCATATCTGGATAACCGCTTTCAATAAACGAGCGTTCTAACTGCCCCACAATGACATAGCGCACATCAACAATACAGGGTGGTAAGCGTAAAGACGTATAAACTAAAGCGGCGACATCTGGCTCAACGTCCTGAGCCTTTACATGCAAGGTAGAATTCATCGCCTTATGGCTTTCCACCATGGCATCAATTTCAATCATTTCGGTAGAGCGCAACAGGGAATAATAGGTGCGCATGTAGAGTTCAATTTCTTCGCTACCGGTACGAGGTACTGTTCTATCCATAATTAACACAAGCGGCAATAAGAATGTCTTCGCTACTTATTGCCGCCAACTCCTTTCTACTACAACAAATATAAGGCTATTTCTCGCCGCGCCTCGCTTTGGCATCTTGTGCCATTTTCTTCTGAATTTCACGTTTGCGGCGTTTTTTGGCAAGTAGTTCTTGTTGCTTCGCACGTTTCTCTTTTTCTAACTCGCGCTCAGTAACTGTCTTGGGTGGCTTGGGGGCAAACATGGCGTAAAGCATACCCAGGAATAATAAACCAACGAAGAAAATGACAACCCCAACCACAATCCGCATTGTCTCCATCTGGTCATAGGGATAATTGGCCATGCGCTCGGAGAGCAATGTATTCACGGGTTCGGAGAGAATAAAGGCAAATACGCCTAGAATGCCGATAAAAATAAAGCCTATTAAGGGAAGAAAAGCACGCATACTCGTGCCACGCGCTTTTGCCCCAGCCTTTCTGCCAAAATATTCATCTTCCATTGCTCAATAACTCCCTATAAATGCTATACGGTGAATCACACATGCTGTGGATTACTTCAACGATAGCAGACACTGCAAGGAATAGCAATTAAGTTGATTGTTTTTTAGCGGCCTGCTCAAATGCGCTAATGATTTTATAGTAGCCAGTGCAACGGCAAAGGTTACCGCTAATACTCATCTCAATTTGCCCGCGGGTTGGCGTTGGTGCTTCTTCCAACAATTTAGCCCCAGCCATCAAAAAGCCAGGCGTACAATAGCCACATTGCACCGCCGCTTCTTCAACAAATGCCTCTTGAATTGGGTGCAAGTGCCCTAAATCATCTTGCAAACCTTCGATTGTGACGATATTTGCGCCATGCGCACGCGGCGCGGGTACAAG
>DAOTWU010000596.1:0-3821 GCA_034435735.1 Anaerolineae bacterium
AACACACTGGAAGAGACAAGCGTCCTCTACCAAGCCAGCCGTGCCATGACCGAAGCCCATACCCCAGAGGACATCCTCGATGTTGCAGTGAACTTTGTGGTTGGTGAAGGCGTCAATCAAGTGTTGATTATGATGCTCAGTGGCCCAAGCTGGGATTCACCAAGTGCTACAGCGCAAGTGGTTGCTGGCTGGCATCAAGAAGGGTTAGCGCTGACGGGTATCACCCTCACCCCTGATCAATTCCCAGCGTGGCCGCTGCTCGCATCTCGCTCTGTCACCGCGATTAATGATATTCATAACGACCCAACTTTAGATGAGATGCAAATCAGCAGCATCGAAAGTCTCGATGCGCGCTCCGTCATCATCATCCCCCTACGGGTAACTAACCGTGATATTGGTATTGTCTGGGTAAGTTCGCGCAATGCCATGCAAGTGAGCGACCGCGACATACGGCTTTACCAAGCGTTCCAAGAACAGGCCTCGCTGGCGATGGAAGCGGCCTACCTGCTCCAACAAGCGGAACGGCGCGCCCGCCAGCTAGAAACATCGGCAGAGGTGAGCCAGAGTGCGGCGCGTATTCTCGGCTTGGATACTCTGTTACCAGAGCTGGTAGACCTCATCAAAGAGGCTTTCGGCTATGACCACGTTCAGATTTTCCTGATGAACGAGGAAACTGATTATGCCGAATTGAAGGCCAGTACGGGCGAAGCGGGCAAGAAGCTGCTTGAGATTAAGCACCAACTCAAGCGCGGTTCAGACTCGGTGATTGGTAAAGTGACTGAAACAGGTGAACCGCAAATCGCTTCCGATACGGCAGATGCAAACGTCGTCCATAAGCCCAATCCGTACCTGCCCATGACGCGGTCAGAAATGGCGATTCCGCTGATTATTCAAGGGCGGGTTGTCGGCGCGCTAGACGTACAGTCCAACAAACCGAACGCCTTCACTGAGGAAGATATTCGGGTATTGAAAACGCTAGCCGCCCAGATTTCGGTCGCGATTGATAACGCCAACCTGTATGAAGAAGCGCAACGCCGCGCCAGTGAGATGAGCTTCTTGTTCGACATCACAACCGCCGCCGCTGCCGCCGAAACGCTGCACGAGGCGTTGGAAGTTGTGGCAGAACGGCTCTACGATTCATTAGAGGCGCAACTCGTCACTGTATACCTGCCACATGAATACATCGACGAAATCACGCAGGAAACCTTCACGATGGTTGAGCCAATCGCGGGGGCTGGCCTCCAGCAACCGCTCAGCGAACTCAGCGAAGTGCGGGTGAATGACCCCAATAATCTCATCGGTATTGCGACAGCAAACTTGCAACCAGAGATTATTTACGATATTGAGAAAGAGGTGCGTTACGTACCCATCTCAGCAGAGGCTAAATCCGCGATTCTCGTCCCAATTTCGTCGGGCATGCAACTCATTGGCCTCATCGTCATGGAGAGCCAACGGCGCAACGCCTTCGACTATGACACGCTGCAGCTACTCCTTGCGATGGCTGGTTCGTTGGCGGCGATTATCCAGAACGCGGTGCTACTCGAACAGCTACAGGAAACCAACGAGCAGCTGCTTGAGCTAGACCGCATGAAGAGCGCGTTCTTGGCGAATATGAGCCATGAGCTACGCACACCGTTGAACTCTATCATCGGTTTCAGCCGTGTGATGCTCAAAGGCATCAGTGGCCCGCTGACCGAAATGCAAAAGCAAGACCTTGAGACCATTTTCAACAGTGGCCAGCACTTGCTCATGCTGATTAATGACTTGCTTGACCAAGCGAAAATCGCCGCCAATAAGATGGAACTCAAATTCGAGTATTTCGATGTTGGCCCACTGGTCGAAGCTGTGAAGTCCATCGCGCTTGGCTTACTGAAAGAAAAGCCTGTCAAACTCATCGTCGATATGGCGCCCAACCTACCCCAAGCCTATGGTGATGAATTCCGCACACGGCAAGTGCTGCTCAATCTTGTCAATAATGCGGTGAAATTCACGCCAGAAGGTTCGATTACAATTAGCGTCTATCTGGTGGAAAACCCGCAGACAGGCGCGCCAATGATTCGTATTGATGTCACGGATACGGGCATTGGTATCGCTGAGAAAGACTTGCCACTGCTGTTCGAAGCATTCCGCCAAGTGGATTCATCGTTAACGCGGACAGTCGGTGGTACCGGCTTGGGCTTGCCTATTGCCAAATCGCTCACCGAAATGCAAGGCGGCGAATTGACAGTCCAGTCAGAGCTGAATGTTGGCTCTACCTTCAGCATCACCATTCCCACTGAGCCAACAGTAGATGAAGGCACGGAAGAGGAAGAGCAAGAGGAAAATCAAGAACAAACGCCAGATGCTTCCGCTAATGGCGATGGTGGCAACGGCGCGCAACCGCCGCGCCAGAACGGCAAGAAGCGGCTGCCACATCAAGCAGGGCGCATTATGACGCGCAAGCGCGAAGTGCTTCTGATTGAAGATGATAAAAACATGGTAGACCAATTCCGCCGCCTGCTACAGCGTGAGGGCTTTGAAGTGCAAACAGCAGACCATCCCGCCTATGCTGAAGCGATGGCCAGCAACCTACGCCCGACGGTGATTATCCTCGATGTGAACTTCGCAGAGGGGCAAGGCTGGAGCATTCTGGAACGCCTGAAAGACCGTGATGACACCTTCGATATTCCGATTGTGGTGGTGACGCTGGATAGCGATAGCGAGCGCGCTTATCAAACAGGCGCACACACATTTATCCAGCGCCCATTTGACCCCGAACAACTTGTACAGTCGGTGCTGGATGCAGAAAAAGAGAGCAACCGCGAGCGCATTCTCATTATCGATGATAAGCCAGATAGCGTGCGCCTCATCATCCAGACGCTTAAAGAGCATGGCAACTACCGAGTTTTCACTGCCGATAATGGGCATGATGGTATTGCTTTAGTGGCGCGCCGCCGTCCAGACCTCATCCTGCTAGACTTGCGTATGCCCGATAAGGATGGGTTCGAAGTGTTGCAGGAGTTACGCTCTAATCCCGAAACGGCTGATATTCCAGTGGTTGTTATCACTGGTGAAGATGAGCTGAGTTCAGAAGAGCAAGCCCTTTTGGATGGCGTGGGTGTTGTTTATAAATCTGCTGTTAGTAAAGAGGAATATGACGCATTCCTGAAACAAGTCAAAGAATATCTACAAGCGAAAAAGGGGTAAACACCATTCATGACCACATCAACGGCGCGTAAGCAAATTGTGTTGGAGTGTGCAAACTGTCACACATTAACACCAATGCAGGAATTCAGCGGGGCTTGCCCTGAATGTGGCGAAGTGCTGGTAGAAGCACGCTATGATTTAGACCGCATCAATCCACAAGAGTGGGTCAAGTCTTTACGAGACCGCCCCAACTCCCTGTGGCGTTATCATGAGGTCTTGCCCATTTTTGACACAAATAATGTCGTCAGCATGGGCGAAGGCGGCACACCACTCATCAAAGCGGAAGCGCTGGGCGCTAGCTTGGGATTGCGCAATCTTTATATCAAAGATGAGCGGCAAGGACCTACAGGCAGCTTCAAAGACCGCCAAGCCACTGTTGCTATTTCTGCACTGAGGGAAATGGGCGTCAATGAGGTGGTAGTTGCCAGCACGGGAAATGTCGCTATTGCCTATGGCGCTTATGGCGCGCGGGCGGGCATTAAGCTATGGGCGTTTTTTCCGTCGCTCACCCCCAATGACAAAATGCGCGAGGCGGCGCTTTATGGCGCGGAAATCATCAAAACTACAGGTACATATGACCAAACCAAACAATTGGCGGCGCGCTTCGCTAAAGCCAAAGGCGTGTTTTTAGACCG
>DAOTWU010000597.1:0-2289 GCA_034435735.1 Anaerolineae bacterium
TTAGGGAGAAAGCCGTGGCCTCATTTGGGGTGAGGCCACCACTGCGGATAGACAAACCAGTCAACTCTAATGTTGGGATGAGTTGGGGCAAAGCCAGCAAAAGCGCAATACTGCCGCCAGCAGCTACTAGCACAACCATTCGGGCGCTCAAATACAAACGGCGTTGCCGCTGCTGGGCGATAAAAATCAGGCTATAGACAGCGATAGTCACGAGTGTGATGAAAACGGTTTGGGTGTGGCCGGTGAAAAGTTGTATGGCGAACAGCCCGCCAAAAAGCAACCACAAGTGTAAACATGGTCGATGTAATAACGCAGCAGCTAACAATAATAACCAAGGAAGCCATGACAGCCCCTGCAACTGGTTAATTTGCTCCACATGAGCCGTAAGGTAGCCGCCCAGCGCAAATATCGCCGCCCCTAAAATAGCCGCCCGATGCCCCACCCGCACGACACGCAAGGCCAACACATAAGCCCCAAGTGCTGCCCAATAAACATGCAGCAAAATGCTGTAACGAATGGCATCTGGAGCGGGTAGTGAAATTGTCAACCAATTTGGGAGATAAAACGTGCCAAGCTGTGGGTTGGCCAGCAGGGGCGCCCCCATGAAAATATCGGGCGTCCATAAGGGCAAACGCCCCGCTGATAGCGCCGCGTCACGGGCATCCCAATACGGGTAGAAATAGACATAAGTGTCCCCGCGTGCCAGAATGCCATCAGTCCATGCCAAGCGGTAAAAGAAGAGCAGCACCAACAGCGCTAACACGCCACATGATAGCCAAAACGCCCGCCTGTGGCTCATCCCTTATCTCGCCTGTTTTAACCCCAATGCCACTTGTAAGGCACTGGTGAACTCGCCAATGGTACGGTAGCGGGCTTGTGGTTCTTTGCTCAATGCGCGCAACAGCACCGCATCAACTTCCGCTGATAGCGATGGATTGAATTCGCTCGGTGGCGGTGGCGCTTGGTTCAAATGCTTCAGCGCGACTTCCATCGGGCGACGGGCTGTAAACGGCGGACGCCCTGTTAAGCATTCGTAAACCGTAATAGCCAGTGCATACTGGTCGCTTTGGGGCACAACTTTATCAGCAGCAAGGGATTGCTCTGGAGCAGTGTAATGAACGCTTCCAAAGGGGTTGCTAGTCGTGGCGACAGTGGCACGAATAATAAGACCATAATCACTGAGCACAGGACCACGGCGCGAGAGGATAATATTATTGGGCTTGATGTTACGGTGGAAAATACCGGTCTGGTGCATGTAATCAAGCGCAGGCGCAAGTTGGATGAGCCAAGACATCACCTCTTGAGGCGTTAGCGTTCGATCAGTCGCTAATTTTTTATTCAATACCTCACGCAATGTTGGCCCTTCAACATAGCTCATCGCCATATAAAACAGGTCGCCAACCCATGCCGATTGGTATACCTGTACCAAACGCGGATGGCGCACGTGAGCAATAGAACGCGCCTGTAGTTGCACATGGGTGCGATATTCTTCTGGGCGCACCGAAGCTTCAACTTCCGGCTCTATCACCTTTAGCACCGCAAGGCGGTCTCTACTGACATCGCGCCCGCGATACATTCGCCCATTGGTACTCACATTTAATAAGGCTTCCACGATAAAAGTACCTAAGCGCTTATCAATGAGTTCGTCATTGCTCAACATGTGCTGTTTGCCCCAATGTCCTATCCATACGCAAGATATTGTAACGCAAGCAGATAGGTTAACGCAGGGTTTGTTTATGAACTTCAACAAACTTTTGCAACTAGATTTGAACCGTTCATCACGGCATCACGTATATATCAGTGAAAAGGAGCATGAATTGTGCCGGAGACGAGCGAACAAGCATTATTCAAAGCCGCCTGTGAGGGTGATGAAGATGCCTATGAAGCCTTGCAGCGCCGTCTAGAACCTATAATACGGCGTTTCGTACGGCGGATAAGTGGCGGCCATTATGCTGAAGATGACATCGTGCAAGATACGTTCATCCGTTTTTACCGCAACATGCACCGTATACAGCCGCCCTCTCATTTACGCCCGTACTTATATCGCATCGCGCGTAATCGTTGCTACGACGAATTGCGGCAGGAACAAAAACAGGATTGGCTTTCGCTCGATGATGAACCAGTAGAACTCTATGTCTCTTTTAATCAAGGCAATCGCAACCAATTAGACAATACTGCTCATTGGATTTTATTGCATATGGAAGTGCGCGAAGCTATCGACAGACTATCCCCGCCCCAACGTGAAGCGCTCATCCTTTTCAGCGAAGAGGGGCTATCCTATAGCGAAAT
>DAOTWU010000598.1:0-2254 GCA_034435735.1 Anaerolineae bacterium
TAGTTGTTATCTTGAATTAAATCTGATAAATCTAGCCATGATGCTCCGATAGCTGATACGTAGCTGAATCCGTTCAAACTTATCTCTCCAACAATATCGGGGGGATTGCCGTTTTTAATAAGAGTGTTTAGAACATCTATTTGTGATACACAACATGGAATGATGTATTCTAATGTAATATCTGTTTGCATGGTATTGAATTCTTCAATAATAGATGACCAATCAGGATAAGAGTTAATCTGCATCCATGTAATGGCGACCCGCTCTTGAGCCTTACCTATATTAATGGTGAGTAATATTGCCAACAACGTGATCATCAAAAAATTGTTTTTGCGCATGGTGAATACCTCTCAAACTATCTGAGATAAATTTGAAAATGATTTTATGGAGCAAAACAATAGTGAGAGTTGTGGTTGCGGCGCGCGAAGTGGGAAGCTGGCATGTGGTATCAGCAGTGCAGAAGATTTATCTGTTTCACCCCATTAATGTGCGCTTGATGCACATTGACGGTATTGTATATGAAAGATAGCTATTCTGCTACTTTTTCACCCTGTTGTTATGAACGGGTTGGCGTCGGCAAAGCGTTGCCTGTGCGTATGGCGCGTTATGGTGACTGGGCTACAATAAAAGTATGAGACGACTATGGCATTTTTACCGCACGCGCAAACGGCGCACCCAAATTCTTATCGTTGTGCTGCTGCTCATGGTGAGCACTGCCAGCGGCCTCTATGCTTGGGTAACCTATGACCTGCCTTCCTTAGATAACATCGAGGCTGGTCTCGCCCTGCCCAGCACCCGCATTTACGACCGACATGGCCGCTTGCTCTATGAAATTTTGCCGCCAGAGCAGGGGCGTAACCGCGTCATCCCACTAGAAGCCATTCCCGAATACTGCATACAAGCCGTTATCGCTACAGAGGACGCTAACTATTACAGCCATCCCGGTGTCGATATTGTCGGCATCTTGCGCGCGTTGTGGATTAACATTCAAGGTGGGGAAGTGCTCGCTGGTGGCAGCACCATCACCCAACAAACCGCCCGCCTGTTACTGTTAGACCCGCAACAACAAGCAGAACGCACTCTGCACCGTAAATTGCGCGAGATGGTGCTCGCCTTGCGCTTGCAAAATGCCTATAGCAAAGAGCATGTTCTGGCGCTTTATCTCAATCAAGTTTATTTTGGTAATCTGGCCTATGGTATCGAAGCCGCCGCCCGCACCTATTTCGCCAAGTCTGCTGAAGGGCTTTCGCTGGCAGAATGTTCGCTTTTGGCTGGTCTCGTCCAAAACGCCGCCGCTTATGACCCGCTCAGCAATTTAGAGGCCGCCCGCGAACGGCAACAGGTTGTGCTGCGCCTCATGGTGCAAAATGGCTATATCACGCAAGAAGAGGCTGACGCCGCCTTTAACGACCCGCTGCAATTTGCTAGCACGCCATTCCCGATAGAAGCGCCACACTTTGTTATGGCTGTTTGGAAGCAGCTAGAGCGTGATTATCCCGATTTGCTCTATGGTGGCGGTTTAGATGTCATCACCACGCTGGATTTAGATTGGCAGAATACCGCACAGGAGATTGTGCAACTTCAGCTCGATTATCTCAACCACCCGCCTATGGGCGGCGTCCCTGCCGAGGCGCATAATGCCGCTGTAGTGGCGATGGACCCATGGACAGGGCAGGTGCTCACCATGTTGGGCAGCCCTGATTATTTTGATGAGAGTATCGATGGTGCAGTGAATGCGACTTTAGCCCTACGCCAGCCAGGGAGCACGCTCAAGCCCTTTACTTATGCCGCTGCCATGAACCCCAACCTTCCTGAACCTTATACCGCTGCCACGATGCTCTTGGATGTGGAAACGCCTTTTGTCACCCGCAGGCTAGAGAGCTACACCCCCGCAAACTACGCCCTCGTAGAGCATGGGCCTGTGTTGGTGCGCGAGGCGTTGGCTTCTTCCTACAATATCCCCGCAGTGATTGCGTTAGACCACGTTGGCATTGAGAATATGGTGCGGTTGGCGGTCAATGCTGGCTTAGAAACACTAGCCACCAATACCGATGTTGACCTCTCCGTGACACTTGGTGGGGGAGAGGTGCGCCTTTTAGACCTCACGCAGGCTTATAGCATTTTTCCCAATGGCGGCTATCGTGTAGAGCCTGTTTTCATCCTTAAAGTGACCGCCCCTGATGGGCAAGTACTTTATGAATGGCAACCAACACCCTTAGAGCATCGCGTGCTAGATGAGCGCATCGCCTATATC
>DAOTWU010000599.1:0-1998 GCA_034435735.1 Anaerolineae bacterium
CCAGAACCAATAATCATAATCGTGTGAATGTCGGTACGTTTAGGCATAGGTTTACCATCTCATCCTAATTCAACAACGGCGGCTAAACTCAAGAAACACCAGCGTTGATTACGCTAGATTTGACCATGTCAACAAATTCGTCGAACAGATATAGCGAATCATGAGGGCCGGGCGATGACTCTGGGTGATATTGAACGCTGAATGCCCCCATTCCAGTGTGGCGAATACCTTCAATGGTCTTATCATTAAGATTGATATGGGTAACTTCTGCTCCATTCAGCTGGCTATCCGCACTAACGGCAAAACCATGATTATGCGCGCTAATTTCGACCGCACCTGTAAGCAAATTCTTCACTGGTTGATTGCCACCGCGATGACCGAAACGCATCTTCTCTGTTTTGCCACCTAAGGCCAACGCCAAAATCTGGTGACCTAAGCAAATACCAAAGATGGGCACCTTCCCCAGCAACTCACGCACATTGGCAATGGCATAATCCACAGCAGCGGGGTCACCGGGGCCATTGCTGAGAAATACACCAGCTGGCTTCATAGCGAGTACATCAGAAGGCGATGTATGGGCAGGCACAACAGTTACCCGAAGACCGCGGTCTGTTAACATACGTAAGATATTGCGTTTGATACCAAAATCATAAGCGACAATTAACGGGCCAGCAGGGTTGTAATGGTGCTCCAAATACCATTGCGGGTCACTACGCTCTGTCCAGTTATAAGGCTCTGAACACGTCACGGCATCGACAAGGTTTAGGCCAGACATGTCCGGTGCAGAGCGTGCGAGTTCAATGAGTGCCTGCGCATCTTGAGCCGCTTCCCCATGAGCGATAGCTGCTCGCATGGCCCCCTTTTCGCGAATATGGCGAACAAGAGCGCGCGTTGCTACTTCGCTCAGCCCGATAACGTTTTGTTCTTTTAGATAGGCATCAAGCGTGCCACGATTACGCCAGTTACTAACAACAGGACTCAATGCCCGTACAACAAAACCGGACACCCAAAAGCGTCCGGATTCCATATCTTCTAAATTGATGCCGGTATTCCCAACATGGGAAACGGTCATCGTGACAATTTGCTGGTAGTACGATGGGTCGGTCAATATCTCTTGATAACCGGTCATCGAAGTATTGAATACCACTTCTCCGGTTTGTACCCCTTCCGCCCCGAAGCCAATGCCGGGGAAAAGCCGTCCGTCTTCTAGCGCAAGTAAACCTTGCATCAATGGTCTGCTCCTTTTCTTCACCCTGTTTATGTGCGGTAATCCGCATTAATCGAAACATATTCATGGCTCAAATCACATGTCCAGATATATGATGAGCCATGCCCCATACCACAATCTAAAGTCACTGTGATTACATCGTTGCGCATAATGGCGGCAGCATCTTCTTCTTGGTAATCAGTTGGCATACCCGCGGAGAACAATAGTAAATCGCCATTTGCGCCTTCACCTTCTGCAATCCACAAACGCAAGTTTTGCGGCTCTAATGGCACACCAGCACGCCCAGCGGCAGCAACCAAACGCCCCCAATTCGCATCTTGTCCAAAAAATGCCGTTTTAACCAAGGCTGATGTCGCCATAGTGTTAGCTATATGGCGGGCAGATTCATCATCGGGCGCGCCAATCACGCGAACAGTCACGAACTTCGTTACGCCTTCTCCATCACGAACAATCTCGCGCGCAAGATGTGAACATAAGGCAGTAAGCGCCTCTTGAAAACGCGCCATATCATCAGAGGTTTGCAACTGAACACCAGATGCGCCATTAGCTAACAAAAATACCGTATCGTTAGTGCTCATATCACCATCTACTACGATACGGTTATAACTAACATCAGCAGCAGCAAATAAAGTTTGCTGAGCTTGTTCAACCGTTAAAGCGGCATCTGTAACAATAACGCCGAGCATCGTGGCCATGTTCGGGGCAATCATGCCAGCCCCTTTGCTAATACCCGCAATCGTATAAGTTTGGCCACTATCCGTTGTGACTTT
>DAOTWU010000600.1:0-2018 GCA_034435735.1 Anaerolineae bacterium
GCCGAACACAATAGAAAATCACAATCAATGGCTTGCACATCTATAGGGATATGGGGCGCACTTTGAACAGCATCTACAACATATAATGCGCCTACTGCATGCGCCATTTGGCCAATTTGGCGAATGGGGTTAATCGTGCCAACAGCATTAGAGGCATGAGCGGTTGCAACAATTTTAGTTCGAGAAGACAGGGCATCTTCCAGTGTCGATAAGTCTAAAGTTGCATCCTCACGGATAATATCTATCCAGCGAATAACAAGATTATAGTCTTCTGCTATGCGTGTCCATGGAGTAATATTAGCGTCATGGTCCATACGGGTGAGGATAATCTCATCACCAGGTGATAGCGTTTTTGCAAGAGCACGGCTTAACGCAAAATTTAGGGTGGTCATATTAGGGCCAAAAACAATTTCATCTGGTGATGGCGCATTAAGAAAGTCGGCCACTTGCTGACGAACTGATTGCACCATTTCGTCATTACGGCGACTAGTCTCAAAAAAACCACCAGCATTTGCGTTCATATGGATATAATAATCGCGAACAGCGTCAATCACCTGCTGTGGCACTTGTGTTCCTGCTGGATTATCCAGAAAAATCGGCAAAGAGCCGCTTTCAGATGGTGTTATCAAAGACGGAAATTGGGCACGTAATTGTTCAATAGGAAAATCAGTCAAAAGAATACTCCTGCTCCAAGCTTATTTACTATCATAGTGTAGCAACCATCAAGACGTTAGAATATAACCAAAAGCATACACTGCTTGAGTTGTAACAATATCGGAACTTTGGATACAATGGCTTTATCGGGTAGCGCTTCAACCGCTTAAAAGAGTATTGAGAATAAACCGTGAACGAGAGCACATCATTATTGCTACAAAATCGCTTACTGACCGAAGAAGTTAAGCGACGCGTTGATCAAATCGCCGCAATCAATACGGTTGCTGCCACAGTTGGTAATTCACTAGATTTAGATGCCACACTACACACTGCATTGCAGGCGGTCGTCGACGTTGTCGGTGCAGAGGCAGCGGGCATCAGTTTAATTGACGAAGATGCAGGAGAGATTGTGCTGCGGGCACAACTCGGCTGGGTGCATGACTTTGTAAAAGAACGCCCGATGCGCATCCCTATGGGGCGAGGGATGTCAGGGCAGGTTATTGAGAATGATGATATGGTCGTTCACAATAACCTTGACGGGACAGAGGATTATGCTGTACCCAGCTTTAGGGAAGAGCATTTTCGCTCTATTGCTATGGCGCCAATGCATTCTCGGGGCGAGATTATCGGCATCCTCAGCATCATGAGCCATAGACCAGACCGCTTTGACCACGATGTTGTTGAGGTGCTCAGGGCAATTGCAGATACAGTTGGCGCAGCTATTGGCAATGCTAAACTGTATGAACAACATGTTGAGCAAGAGAAGCGGCTGGATGCTATTCTTCAAGCAACAGCAGATGGCATCATTGCAACAGACCGCTATAGTAAAATCACCCTTGTGAACTATGCTGCAGAGCAGTTGCTCGAACTTAAAGCAGAAGACTTAGAAGGTGTGCCTTTACGAAAAGCCCCTATGCATCCGCGCGTACGTAACCAATTGCTCATGGCGCTCAGCATCCATGAACAACGTGGAGACAATGAGGCATTCGAAGTGGAACTGGAAAATGGGCGTGTGCTGGCTGTAACCATCTCTCCAGTTTATGTTGAGAGTCAAGTCGAACAAGATGAACACATGGATGGCTGGGTACTCGTCTTGCGCGACATCACGCACCTGCGTGAAGCAGAGATTGCCCGCGCCGAATTTATACAAGCAGCCGCTCACGATATGCGCAATCCTTTAAGTGTTACCCAAAGCTCTCTCAATATGCTGGCGACGATGATACGGGACGACAATCAAGGGAGTGAGATGATTGAAATCGCACAAAGTGGCATCAACCGCTTGCAGCAATTGATAGAAGATTTATTCAACCTAGAGCAAATTGAAAGCGGTGCTAATTTCCATTTAAGTGAAGTCAATGTTCTGG
>DAOTWU010000601.1:0-1844 GCA_034435735.1 Anaerolineae bacterium
GCAATAGCTGGTCATGGTCATATAACAATTAAACCCTGATTCCACAGAGTACGGAGGGTGTTATGCCTCAACTTCCACAGGACCGCTATGGCCTTTCCCATAGTCTTTTTGCCACCCCCAAGCGCGCTAATGAATCCGTTGTGATTGGTGGCCTGGCCGATGATGAAAGGCGTTGGATACGCATCGTGTCATATCGTGCGGCGCAATTGCTTTGGCTCACTTTAACGCAACTGCTCTATCCTGATGAATTGGCCGAAGCAACCGCTTTTGCCAGTACCGCCCCTATGCGCTCTGCGGATTTGCCCACTATCACAACACATATTCATGTCGCAGATAAAGAAGGGGATTTAATAGAGTTTGTTGGGTTTGCTGGCCGCACACCAATTTGGTCTGCTGATATACGTAAGGAAGAAGCCCGTCGTTTGTGCCAGTCATTGGCCAAGCTCTTCCAGCCCTAAAGTGGCGCAAAATTTTATCATGGGGCATATTATAAGGGTGTTGTATTAAGGTTGCCCATAAGTTTGTTTTGGCTTGAAATTGCCATCCATTAGGAGGAAGCTCCATGACATCTGCCGTCCCCAAACCTGAAAATGCTGGTGCTGGCCGCACAGCTATTGCTGATACTCGAAAGGCTTATGTCAATTTGCGTTCTGGGCCAGGAACGAATTATCGTGATATTGGCGATGTTCGAGATAAATCCCTCGTTATCTATTATCCCGATACCCGCAATAATGATGGGTGGGTTTGGGTAGAGCAAAATGGTATTGGTGGATGGGTACATACGGGTTATGTTGCTTTTGAAGATGTAATTTCTCAACCAACAACCTCTACACGCCCCACACCATATGACAATGCCGTTGCTCTTTGGCATTGGAAGGGGAGTAGTGTGCCTTATAGTACCATCGACCAATTTGCAGCAGCAGTCAAAGCTGTAGCGCCTAATGTGACACAGGTTTGGGTGAAAGTTAGCGATGGCCCTAATTGGATGGGCGAATATGATGAAGGCGACCTAGCCATTAATGGCCCACAAGATGTTGATCGTTGGGTACAAGTGCTTAACTCGCAAGGTTTGCAATTTCATGCTTGGTGTGTGCCAACTGGTGAAGATATTAATGCAGAGGCTGATATTATCGCTGCTGTATGTAATCGCTCTGGCGTGCGGTCTATGATTTTAGATGTTGAACCTTATGCGGGTTTTTGGCGTGCTGGACGCGACCCCATTCGCCCCTTTATGATGCGTATTCGTCAAATGATTCCCGATCGTTTTCACATTGGTATGAGCATGGACCCGCGCCCGTGGCACTATGACAGTATCTTCCCTGATGAGTGGCTGCCCTTTATCAACAGTGTGCATCCCCAAGTTTACTGGCACACATTCCAAAATACGCCTGAAGAAGCCTTACAAATGGCTTATGATACATGGAGTTCGTATGGGTTACCCATCATCCCCGCGCTTCAAGGCGATGCGCCCTTAGATGAACAGGATGCTGCTCATACACTCGCTACAAAGCGCCATGGCGCACCTGGTCTAAGTTGGTGGCGATTCGGTGTTATCCCGCATTATAGTATTGTCAATCGCCCCGTCACGATTGATGTCTCACCCGCCGCCCCACAAGAAGAACCAACAGGTAACTTTGCTGAAGAGGTCATCGTTTTCCCCGGTGGAGAAGGGTTTCGCAGTGGCTCGTATACTGGGCGTGATGAATTCCAACGTTTCACCGGCACATGGGGTTGGGAAGTCTATTACACAACCACTGAACCCCAGCGCAGTAAGGTATGGGCAGAATGGAAAACAGAGTTGCCCGCATCTGGCACTTATCAAATTTCTGTATTTGTGCCAGCAC
>DAOTWU010000602.1:0-6315 GCA_034435735.1 Anaerolineae bacterium
TATGATGACCCGATCATACTGGTTGGAGCAACAGAGCGTTATGAAGCGCGTTGTAGAGAGCACCATATTGTACCGCGCTAAAAGTCATGGCGATAACCACAAAACAAGGGGGCAAAATTGCCCCTTTTTGCTTATACTAGGTGGGGATGATTTCCCTATCATCGCAAATTCCAGTACAATCAATGGTCGATTAATGGATTTATATTGTAAGCGAAAACTATGACATCATCGCTCCAACAACTCAATGCGCGTATACAACAAGAAGCAGCTTTCATCCAAGAGCTACTATCGGAAACACAACGCATCATTGTCGGGCAAGATAAACTGATTAGGCGTTTGCTCATCGCCCTACTGTGCAATGGGCACTTACTGATTGAAGGTGTGCCAGGCTTGGCTAAAACGCTCACGGTTCGCACATTAGCCGCAGCCATTAACGCTCATTTTCAACGTATTCAGTTCACGCCCGATTTGTTACCAGCAGATTTAATTGGCACGCAAATCTATAACCCACGCACAGGCGAGTTTACGCCTAGACTGGGACCAATTTTCGCCAATATCGTGCTGGCAGATGAAATCAACCGCGCCCCCGCAAAGGTGCAATCGGCACTATTAGAGGCGATGGAAGAAAGACAGGTAACGCTGGGGGCAGAAACGCATTTCCTACCAGAACCTTTTATGGTGCTAGCGACGCAAAATCCCGTTGAACAAGAAGGGACTTATCCCCTACCAGAAGCACAATTAGACCGCTTCATGCTAAAGGTCTTGATTGACTATCCCAATCGCAATGAAGAGCGGGAAATTATGGAACGAATGACGGGAGAGCCTCTAGAGCCAGCGCGAGCAGTCATTGAAACCACAACGGTGCAACGGGCGCAGCAGGTGGTGCATCACATTTATGTAGATGAGCGTATTAAAGATTATGTACTGAACATAATCTTCGCCACTCGCGCCCCTGCAGAAAACGGGTTCAAAGCATTGCAGCCACTCATTGAATTTGGCGCTTCGCCACGTGCGACGATTTTTATGTTAAAGGCAGCAAAAGCCAACGCCTTTTTAGATGGGCGCGGCTATGTCACACCTGATGACATTAAGGCCATTGCGGCGGATGTGCTGCGGCATAGGATTATCGTCACATTTGAAGCAGAAGCGGAAAACATCACCACTGAGCAGATTATCCAGCAAATTTTGACGCGAGTAGCTGTTCCTTGATGTTATTATCGCCTGACATACTTCAGCAAATCCGACTTTTAGACCTGAAAACGCGGCGACTAGTACATAGCATATTTGCGGGTGCTTATCACTCGGCATTTAAGGGACAAGGCATCGCTTTTGAAGAAGTGCGCCCTTATGAACCCGGTGATGATGTGCGTGATATTGATTGGAATGTCACGGCGCGCACAGGTGAACCCTATATTAAACGCTATGTAGAAGAGCGTGAGCTAACGGTATTGCTCATGGTGGATGCCAGTGCATCTACATTGTTCGGCAGTATGCAACGAGCAAAACGAGAGTTGGCAGCAGAAATGGGCGCAGCGCTGGCTTATGCCGCCATTCGCAATAATGATCGGGTGGGACTACTGGCTTTTAGTGATAAGATTGAGTTGTATTTGCCACCAAGAAAAAGTCGTAACCATACGCTGCATATTATTCGGGAACTATTAGCCCATCGCCCCGAAAGCAAGGGCACAGATATTGGACTAGCCCTGCGCACTGCCAATACCATTCTTAAACGAGGCGCGATCATCTTTCTACTCTCTGACTTTCTCGCCCAGCCAAAGAGCTATACAAGACCACTCATGGCGTTAGCACAACGGCACGATGTAATTGCGGTTGTGTTGAATGACCCGCGTGAATTTCGCTGGCCGAAAATCGGCATGGTGCGGGTGGAAGATGCAGAAACAGGGAAACAGCAAGTTATCGACACTTCATCGACAGACTGGCAAACAGCATACCACCAGCAGCAGGAGCAGCTCCGCAAGGGGCGACAAGCGCTATTCCGACGCGCGGCTATCGATACACTAGAGGTGGCTGTAAATGGGGACTACATTCAAGCATTGAGCGCTTTTTTCCATGAGCGAGAGCGGCGGCGATGAAAAGATGGGTTTTATTACTTTGGCTTATAGCGCTGTGGATTGGCGGGTTATGGCTCACAGCAAGTGGGCAGGAAACGCCGCCTGTAGAAATCACGCCAGAGGTAACGCCAGAAGCCACAAAAGAACCACAGGCATATATTCAAGCGATTTGGGATGCCGATTTACTCGCCCCACTGGTAGGGCAACCAATAACACTTACACTGAGTGTTGAAACAGAGCCTATTATAGAGATACTGAAATGGCCTACCCTACCCAGTGACATGCGGTATCTAGTGCTGGATATTGGTGATGTAGCTATTCAAGAGCAAGAAAATCTACGCACTTACCAACAAATGTTCCGCATGGTCATCTGGTCATCGGGAGATTTTGAGCCGCCTGATATGCCAATTGAATACCGTGAGGGTGGAGAGGAAATTTACACCGTTGTTCCCACACCCGTATTTATCAGCGTACCTTCTACGCTGATAGGCGTGGGAGATACGTTAAAACCTGTTAAGCCACCAATTGATTTGCCAGTTTTTCCATGGCTACTTGCTGTGGTCGCCATAACTGCACTGGGTGGTGCGTCATGGTGGGGTTGGCGACAGTATAAGGAGCGGCAAATTCCCCCACCCGTTCCAGAGCCAACGGCTTTAGAAAAAGCAATGGAGCAATTAGAAGAATTAGAAACACTGATAGAAGAGCCAATGGCGTTTTACCCTGCGTTGGCTGACTGTTTAAGGACCTTTATTGAAAACGGGTTAAAAATTCCAGCTTGTGAAATGACAACAACAGAACTCATTGAAGCATTGACAAGACAGGATATTAAGCTTGAAGCTATAGCGCAACTACAGCGCATTTTAGAGCAAACAGATATTGTCAAGTTTGCTAAACAGCTACCAGACCACGATAGTAGTGGGCGCATTTTGCGTTTCAGTCGCAAATGGTTGCAAGATTATGGCCGCCAATTTCAGAAAAAGGCGGAGGATTAAGGATGGAAACCTTTCGTTTCGCACATCCAGCAGCCTTTGTTTTACTCGCTGTCCCCCTACTATGGTGGCTTTACTATCGCAGATATGCCCCCAAGAATAATCATGCTGCCTTGCAGTTTTCTGATATACGCCTTATGAGCGGGCTGCCAATAAGTCTGCGGGTTCGCTTGCGCTATTTGCCTGACGCATTACGATATGGGGCGTTGTTACTGCTGATTATTGGGCTAGCAAGACCGCAAACAGGCTTTGCACGAGAGACATTGCGGGGGCGCGGGCTGGATATGGTGCTGGCAGTAGATATTTCCGGCAGTATGGGGACAGCGGACTTTGAGCCAAGTAATCGCCTAACTGCAGCTAAAGCCGTGATGAACAACTTCATTACCCAGCGGCATTTTGACCGTATTGGATTGGTTGTCTTTGCTAGAGACGCCTTCCAACAAGCGCCACCGACATTAGACCACGATATTTTGCTAGTGCTATTAGAACAAATTCAATTAGCGCCAGATATTGGATTAGAAGATGGCACAGCGATTGGTGAAGGTTTGGCAGCGGCGGCGAATATGCTACGAGAGAGCGAGGCCATCAGCAAAGTGATCATTTTGCTGACAGATGGCGTTGAAGAAGGTGGTGTGATTGCGCCTGTGACCGCCGCTGAAGCTGTAGGGGCATTGGGCATACAGGTGTATACCATTGGTATGGGACAACGCGAAACAATTGATGAAGAGACGTTACGCCAGGTAGCACAAGCTACGGGGGGCGCATATTTTTATGCCGGTGATACAGAGGCACTCCAGCACACTTATGAAATTATTGATAGCTTAGAGAAAACAGACGTTGAGCAGGTTCGGTTAATTGACTGGCAAGATGTTGTAGCGCCATGGCTGATATTGGGATTGGTGCTATTAGTATGTGAGTATTTATTGCGTCTAACGGTATTGGAGATTTTGCCCTAGCATGTTTCTCTCTCCAGAAGCACTGGTCTTATTATTGTTATTGCCAATCATTGGCGGGTTTCAAGTTTGGCGCGGGCGGAAACGCCAACAGCGTATTTTACGCTTTGGAGACGCCGAACGTATGACGCTATTAAGCCGCAATATATCTCCAGCACAACGCAGGTTGCAAACAGCGTTATGGTATATAGCAGCAACGGCAGTGATTGTTGCTCTGGCGCGTCCAGCATGGGGATTAGCTGTTGAAACGGTAGAAACTCGTGGCGTAGCGGTTATTATGGTGCTGGATGTTAGTCGCAGTATGGATGCGGTAGATATGGGCGGTTTAAGCCGTTTAGAGCGTGCCCAAATTGATCTGGAGAGCTTATTAGATACATTAGAGGGGCATGCTGTTGGGCTGGTGATTTTCGCAGGAAGGGCTTATGTGCAATTGCCGCTGACAACGGATTTATTTTCCGCCAAGTTGTTTTTACAGGCGACCAGTAGCAACGCCATTACCCAACAAGGCACAGCCTTAGGTGATGCGATAGAGCTTGCAGTTGAAATGGTCGATGAGCGGGTGGCTGATAGCACAATCATTATTGTCGCCTCTGATGGGGAAAACCATCTGGGCGACCCATTGCTAGCGGCAGAAGCAGCAGCAGAAAAAGGCATTGTAATTCACACACTAGGCTATGGTACGACTGAAGGCGCTACAATTCCCGTGTTGCGGGATGATGGCTTTACAGATGTGCTGACTGATGAAAGCGGTGCGGTAGTATTTACGCGTCTACAAGAAGATATTTTACAAGACATCGCCCAACTAACTGGTGGCAGCTACCAGCAAGCAGATGCTGCAGGGCTTGCAATTTCTACAATCGCGCAGTATGTCAAGCTGATTGAAGCGGATATTCTAGGTGAATCGGTAGTGACGCGGCTTGTAGAGCGCTTTGAAATATCCGTTGCGATTGCTGTACTGGCCATTCTCAGTGGTCTTGTTTTATCACAAAGTAGTGGAAGAATGGCAAAATGAAGCAAAGTCAACTCACTTTGATGCTGCTATTCGTCCTTGCTGGTTGTGTGAGCTATAACGAGCAAACCAATGCGGGCAATGCACTATATTATGGGGAACGCTATGAAGAGGCAGTGCTGGTCTATCAGGCGGCACAAATCAACGATCCCGATAGGCCTGAAGCATATATGAATTTAGGTTTGGCGCTGCTATCAGAGGGCGATTATAACGGGGCAGAAGCGGCGCTGAAGCAGGCGTTACAAACCACAGATAGCGAACTGGCAGCAGAAGCTTACTATAACCTGGGTAATGTATATTTTGAAATGGCAGCCTATGAGGACGCTATTGGGGCATACCAGCAAACATTACTGATTAACCCTGACGATGAGGACGCACGCTATAATTTAGAGCTGGCATGGAGCTTCGCAGCGCTAGCAACGCCAACCGCAATTGAGCAACAAACTCAGCCAGAACAACAGCAAGCTAATACAATGACCCCAACGCCAAACCCTGGCGACGATTTGCCCCCCACCCCAACGCCACCACCGCAAGCACCAGAAGACACCACAACGCCGGAAGTGCCTGGCATCGCACCGGAAGGCACCATTATCCCCAATACCCCTATGCCGCGCGTAGGCGGACCTATGACGGTTGAAGATGCGATGGAGCTACTGGACGCTATACAACAGGATTTGCACACACTGCGCGAGTTCCAAGAAATTACCGTGACGCCCGATGCAGAAGGAGGCAAAGGGTGGTAAAGCGGCTGAAAGTATTAAGCGCACTAATCTTGTGCATACTGGCGCTCAATGTCATAGGCTATGCGCAGGAAGTGCCATTTGGCGCGGACTATTATGTCACGGCAGATGTTGATAATCTCCAGCCTTTTGTAGGCGAGCGCATTCTATACACAATACGCTTCTATGATGCTATTTCGCCACCGAGCCGCGTTGATTTGCCCGATTTTGCGACATTCTGGCGAGGGGAAAGCACAGCTGCAACACGAGCGGAAATCATTCATGGGCGGCAATATCTGGTTAAAGAGCAAAGCATCGCCCTATTCCCCACCAGAGCGGGGATACAGGTGATTGAGCCAACTGTCATTGATATTTTAGAGACAAGCTTGAGAAGCGGCGCACAATTACAAACAGAATCCCTCAGTATAAATGTGCGTCCATTGCCGAAAAATGCACCTGATGGTTTTAGCGGGCTGGTGGGTCAATTTGATGTCACTTTCTCACTAGAGCCAACAACCTTGCAAGTTGGTGAAGCGGCCATTTTCAGTGTTTCCTTGCTAGGATCGGGAAATC
>DAOTWU010000603.1:0-12731 GCA_034435735.1 Anaerolineae bacterium
ACAACGGTGACGGTGAGCAGCGCCAATGTGCGCAGCTTGGCGGGGAGCAACGCTTTTGTTTTGGGCACATTGCCATTTGGCAGCGAGGTGCTGGCCGATGCGCAAACACCAGATGGCCAGTGGTTCCGCATTATTTTCAACGATGCACCAGCCTGGATAAGCCGAGAAGTTATTGATACGAGCGCTGAAAGGCTGGCCGATTTGCCCCATCTCAGCGGGGCGGAGTTCACGCCGATGCAGGCGTTCTACTTCAGCACAGGCACCGGGCAACCCGTTTGTAATGAAGCGCCGGACTCTGTCGTGGTACAAGGACCAAATAATATGGCGGTAACGATAAACGCCAATGGTGCGGATATTACTATCAGCTCAACGGTGGTTTTGCGCACCTCGCCAACCAACCCCGACGCCATTCAGGTGATGACTGTCAGTGGCGAGGCGGAAGTAGATGGCATTGTGTTGCCGGCGGGTTTTGCTATAGAAGCAGAACCGGACGAAGATGGCAACATCCAGCCCCAATCATGGACGGGCTTCCGCGAACTTAACGATGAGGAACTGGAAGAGTTACAACCATTGGAACGCATGGAAAACGCGCCATTACATTATGTGCCGCGCCTGCCTACGCGCGAGGAAATCCAGCAGCGCGCCGCCACAATTAACACGAATGCCATCGGCCAAAGTGCCAATGTCAATGTGGGAGTTCAGGGCGAAACAAGCACCTCTCAAGTGGAAGAAGTGGATTGCAGCGCTTTCCAGCCACAGGCAGCCGCTGTCTTCCCCAATGCGGGGCGTATGGGCTTTAGCTGGACGCCTGCGCGCGGGGCAACGGGTTATGTTTTGGCGATTTTTGGCCCAGATGGCTCATTGGCGACAACCGTACACACACAGACTGTCACTGCATCAGTAGACCTTTCACCCTTTATCAACAACACTGTGAACCGCTTCGCCTGGAACGTCACGGCACTTTATCAAGGTGAGCCAGTATGCCAGACGGGGCGCGTGGTCGTGACGCGCACCACAACGCCAGACCCAACCCCAACACCACGGCCAGATGGCAGCACGGATGGAGATGGAAGCGTTAATGTGCCACTCTTGCCCACACGGACGCCACTTCCTCCATTGAACGCAGCGCGAACCTGTGTCAACGATGGCAATAGCATTCGCTTTGCATGGAACAATTTACCACTGGGGCAAACGCTTCGCTTCGTGGGGCAAGTCGGCAGGCCGGGCAACTTCACGAACTTCAATCTGGGGCCGTATAGCGGCATTATGGGTACAGACGTTATGGACTTGCCCACTGGTGCAACGGGCATCCGCAATGTCTCTGCACAAAGCACGGATGGGCAGGTTGTGCCACTTTCAGATGTCGTTTGTCGCTAAAAACGCTCGCACTATAACGTAGTCTATGCCACAATCAAGCCAGCCCTCTAGATAGTAGGGGGCTGGTTTCGCTTTTGGAGAGAGAACATGACACAACAGTTTTCAGTAGAGTTCAAATGGGATAATCCAGAAAAAAGCATTCTGCGCTTTATTGCCCATGGAGAATGGACATGGAAAGACTTTCATCGCGCCGCCCATGTCGCCCGTTTCGCTATTCCCAACGCCGCGCCCCAAGTAGATATTATCCTAGACCTCACCCAATCCGCACGCACCCCAAGCGGCATCACCGCCCACATCCGCACCATTGGCAAGCCAGAAATCCCGCAACTGACAGGCCGCGTTATCGTCATCGGGCTAGAACAAGGGCTTGTACACCAGTTAACGCGCGGCGGCGATACGCTCTCTATCGCATCTAATCACACCATTTACTTTGTTGAAAACGAGGCGGCAGCAGAAACATTGTTGCAATCATGGAAAAAAGCGCCCTAAAGTACAACGTGGGCGCTTTTTCTGCGTAATCTAATATAGAAACTCGCAATTAGTATAAGGTGGGATAGCAATGGGCATTATTCGTAAATTCATCGGTTTGTTTTACTGGTTCAGCTTCACATTGCCGCTGATTCTCATCATGTTCTTCTTGATTAGTGCCAACGCAACATTGTTTAATCGCTCTTTCTATTTAGATGTTATCAATGACCCAACGCTTTACGACATCATGTTTTTGACCGAAGTGCCACCAGAAGCCAACACGTATATACCAGGATTGCCACAAACCGTAGACACGCAGGCCTTTCGCGATGCGATGCGCATTATCATCACGCCGGAATACTTTCGTGAACAGGGCACACAACTCGTCAACACCATTTTTGACTATTTAGAGAACCCCAATTCCGAAATATCTGACTTGAGCATTGATTTACGGCCAATCCGAGAAGCGCTTAATGGCGCACAAGGAGAAGCGTTTGCAGCAACGCTGGTGCAAGGTTTACCCGTTTGCGCCGCGGGGGAAACGCATACCGCTAGCAACGCCGAAATCATGCACTGCATACCAGAAGGGATGTCGATAGAAGGGGCGCAAGACCTATTACTCTCGCAAATTCGTAGCGCAACAGCTAATGAAATCGCTAATGATGAGTTCGTATTACTTCCTGCTCATGAATTACAGGCGAGCGGCTTACATGGTGTGTTTGCGCAGGGGCTACAATCTTTCATTTGGATAGCGCTCATCCCACTTGGGCTATTGACACTGTTCGTCTGGCGTATTGGCGCTTATATCGCCAGCGGCAACAAACGCGGGCAGTTACTATGGATGAGTGTCACACTAGGCGTGCCGGCGTTGCTCTGGTTTGGCATTGGGCAAGGGCTGGACAATTGGGTGCAAACATTAGCCATTAGCGAAACCACGATAGACCAATCATCCCCAGCAGTGCAGATGGCGAGCGGCTTATTCCAACTTTTCACTTCAAAGGTCACACAAAACAGCTTCACCATCACGGGCGGCGTAGCCTTAGGCTTCAGTTTGGGGCTGTTCTTCATGGGGTTGGGCACTTCCCGCCCAGAAGGGCGAAGCCGCCGCATTACACTCCTATCCGGTAAGCCTAAACGCGATGAAACGGCTGTTGGCGAACTAGAACAACCGGAAAGCGACGACAATCCCATAGAAGCCTTGTAGATACCGCGCGATATTTGTTAAATTCGTACCCATCAACCGTCATTATGGGGAAAGAGGGTACACATGCGCCCGTCATATCGTCGTCTCATTATTGGTGTGGTGATAGTGTTGCTGGTACTCATCGGGATTGGCTACTATGTGCGCGTCAATATCCAGACAGCCGCCATCCCTTTAGGTGTACCAACGGGCGAATTGCTCTTTCTAGCAAATCGTGAGGGCGATTGGGATATTTACTTGCTGCAAACCGATGGGATGGCGCTTAATTTGAGCAAGCCAGAAGAAGACGCGCCCCATGATGACTATTTCCCAAGCTGGGCGATGGATGGCGGCGTTATCAACTTCCTCTCGGATAAAAGCGGTGAATTAGCACCTGCGCAAATTTTGCCAAATGGTACAAACCGCCGTGACCTAAGCATCCTTGAGGCAATTTTGACGCTCTTCACCGAAGGCCGCTTCGATTGGGACCCGCAGTGGCTAGCTGATGGGCGGTTCGTCATCGCTTCATTGCGCGATTTCAATCTAGAAGTGTATCTTGTCTCTGCGGATGGTCAAACGCTCACCCGCCTGACCGAAAGCGGTGCGCGTGACTGGTTTCCCGCCCTATCGCCTGATGGCGAACAATTACTCTTCAACTCTGACCGTAACGGCAATGAGGATATTTACCTGCTCAACCTCAATGACACAGGTGCAACACCCATTCCCCTAACACAACATGAGGCCGACGACATACGGGCGGTATGGTCACTCGATGGTGGCCGCATTCTGTTCATCTCTGAACGAGAGCACAATTTAGAGAGTGGTGTGATTGATTTTTACGTCATGAATGCCGATGGCAGCGACTTGCACCCCTTAGGCGAGGATGAAATATTTGAAGGTGGCGCAGTCTGGTCGCCCGATGGGGAAGTTTATGCCTTTATGAGCAACCGCGACGGCGATTTTGACCTGTACCTGCGCGAGGGGGAGACGACGATTTTGCTGACTGATAACACCACACCCGATTTATTCCCTGTGTGGCGACCATCTGGTGATGATACTGAAAATAGAGACGAGAATTAGCTGATGATAACGCGCTGGCTCATCCGCCGCTTATGGCTTTGGCTAGGGTTGCCTTATGCGCTGGTTATGGGCAGTATCGCGCTTGGGCAAGCGGTTATTCACAATGACGAAATGGCGTTTATGAGCAACCGTGACCGCATTTTTGCCACATGGGATATTTTCCTGATGGACATCCAACGCGGCATCATCATCAATTTAACCCACGAAGGCGTACACTGGCCTGTACCACCAGATGCAGACAGTGTGATTGTATATGAAGGGCGGGCGATGACACCTGTGCCACGCTCTCAACAACGCTTCCCTATCTGGTCACCTGACGGACGTTATATCGCTTTTCATGCCAACAGGCTGGGCAGTTACGACATCTATGTTATAGGAGCAAATGGCCATAACTTGCGCCGCATCACCACCAACAACCGCGAAGACCTGCCGACACACGTCACCGAAGCCTTTGCTTCATGGTCGCCTGATGGCCGTTATTTAGCGTTTCATGCTACCCACACAGGCGCTTGGAATTTATACCTCTTGCCCATTGATGAAGCGCAATTACAGCCCGCCCCCAATTTAACCCCGCTGGTCACGGAGAGTTGGGATGGCATTATCCAGCTTACAGATACTATGGGGACAGAAGTGGGGCTAAGCTGGTCACCAGATGGCGAGCACGTGGCCTATTACGCCGCACCACAGACAAATGACTTGCGGGCGGTGAGCTTTGATATTTACACCGCGCGAGTTATTGATAAGCAACTGGTTGACATTCAACAACTGACGAAACGCAGCGGCACAAATACCAATCCGCAGTGGTCGCCAGATGGGCGGCAATTAGTATTCGTCTCTAATCGTGATGGGGATGATGACCTTTATTTAATGGATGCTGATGGGGGCAATATCCGCCAACTTACCAATCACCCAGCCACTGACTATGACCCGCGCTGGTTACCAGATGGCTCAGGCATCCTTTTTACATCGGATAGAAGTGGCAACAGCGATATTTACCTGCTCAACTTAGCGGATAACACGTTACAGCAGCTCACTTTTCATCCAGCGGAAGACCGCGCCCCCGCATGGCGGCCTTAGCATTGGACAGCCTTAACGTTGCTGGGTAGAGGGGCGTTTTTCCAGCTCTAAGAAGGGCAGGCTACGGCGCATATCTTCAACTTCATACATTTCCAGCACGAAAACCGGCGGCTGTGGCAGGGCGCGCAATTTTGGCAGAATGTCGTTATAGTCCAATACACCATATTGCCAATCGAAAGCGTGATGCTCATCTAGCACACCATTATTATTGTTCATATGGGTATGGATGAGCCACGGCTGTAGCACGTTGAACCATTCGTCCAGTTCGACATTGTCATTGCTGAACAAATAGGCGTGGCCAACATCTAAACAGGCTTTCAGGTTGGGGTGGTCAATTTCACGCAGAATGTCGCCGATAATATCGGGGTCAAACTCCCACATATTTTCCAGCGTAATAGTGACATCGTAGCGGCGAGCATATTCCGCCAACGGCCCCCAAAAATCGAGGTTACGCTGATGCCAACCAATGCGATACTCGGGGTTATGAATAGAGCCAATGAAGTTCGCATGGAAGACAATACGGTCTGCGCCGAGTTGGCTGGCGATGCGGATAGCGTGTTGGTAGCGCCCGATGCATACTTGATTGATGAGCGCATCTGGGCTACCAGAGACCATATCCATAAAGGGGCCATGCAATGATAACACCCCTTCAATAGGCGCTAACAGCTTTTGATACAGCAAGACAAGGTCTTCCCAATCGCCATCAAGCACATCGGGAAAGGCGAAGGTCATGAGTTCAATCCCCAGACCATACTCCAGCGCTAGCTCGATGCAAGCGTTCAAGTTGTTGTGATTTGTACTGAGTGAAACTGTATCAACCATGATGCCCCACTGCTTTAAATAATGTACTGTTTACAGTCTACAACAGGTTAAGGTAAGTTTATAAGCTGTTACAGTTAGAACCTGGTTGCGCAGTTGTTAGAATTTGTGGACAAAATAGTGAAGTATAAAAAACTCATAAAAGTACTCATAAATACCCTAAAATCTACTATTAATAATAGCCCAGATTAACGGCAGGCGCTCTCATTTTCAAAAGTTGGCGGCGACCATATAACGGGCGTATTCCCCATCACAGCAGCATCGAGGGCGCGCCATGTAGCGGCTTCTACATCATATAACACCAACTCATAGGCGCTACGAAAAGCCAAATAGCGACCATCCGCACTGAAGCGGGGATAGTCCAAATGGTCTAAAAATGGGTCGGCGATGTATTGGGTGGCCACCTCGTCGGCGTTGCCAATGAGCGGCACTTGCCACAGGCGATTTTCGGCAATGCCTTGAAAATCGCGGGCGGCAATAAGCATGGCGCTGCTATCTGGCAACCAGGTCATATCAAGCGTTAAATTCCAAGCAAAACTGAGTTGGGTAGGGATTGCTCCGCGCGCGTTGCCAATCATCCAGAACGTATCATTATTGGGGCTGGGGGAATAGATAAAGCCAATCAGTTCGCCATCAGGCGACCAACGGGGATGGCGTACACTACCAGTTGGGAAACTGGTGAGGCTGTATTTTGTACCACCATCGGCGCTCACAACCCACAAATCGGCCTCGTTCAGCAAACTGACGACGGGCGTAGGCTGCCCCGGTGGTGGTTCTGGCGTGGGGGCGGCGGTGCTGAAAATATCGGGACCGGGCACACGCTCTTCATAAGAGACATAAGCCAGCCATGCGCCGTCGGGTGACCATGTAGGAGAGTGCTCGCGCCCCGTAACACTATAGAACTCTGGCGAGCCGCCTTCCGCGTCGACCCAAGCAATGTGATAAGTCGGCTTGTCGGCATCAGGGCGGATGCGCTGCATGACAAAGGCTATACGCCCCTGTGAAGACCAATCCGCTTCCCAAACGCCCCACTGTTCGGCGGGTAATTCGCTATAAAATACCATCGGGCGCACATCGCGACCGTCGAGGCGAGCGCTATAAAGTTTAGCGGGAGAGTGACCATCGCGCAGGGTGAACAGGATACGACAACCATCTGGCGAAAAATCCCATACCTGATGCAACCCCTCGCCCAAACGCAAGGTGCGGTAAACATCAGCTTCTACATCATAAAGCACGATGGCATCTTGGGCGGCGGTATTGATGGCCATGAGGGGCGCGCTTAAAAAGGCTTCGGTTTGTGCCAGCGTCAAAGCGCCACCGCCCAGCAGTAGCAAGCAAATACTCATCAATCGCCAGAGTAGGTTATATCTTTTCATGCACCCGTTCCCTATCTGTAATCGCCATCGCTAATCTTACACTGAAATACGCCATCATGTGAATTTTTAGGTGGAAATTGCTTGACAAAAAAGGGCTGATAACCTATGCTCTGCAAAACTAATACGCATTAGCAAAATAGTATGAAAAAACGCACAAAAATCACCCAAAAAGAAATAGCGAGCCGCGCCGGCGTTTCCCAAACGGTGGTCTCGCTGGTTTTGAATAACTCGTATGATGTTGCGCTCAGTGAAGAAACGCGGCGGCGGGTTATGGAAGTGGCGCAAGAGCTGGGTTATGTGCCACAGGCGGCGGCGAAATCTTTAGCAGAGGGGCATAGCCGCTATATTGGCCTTATCCTCGTGCAGCCACACTATCAAGTGTTTCGCGACCCGTACATTCCTAACATTATCACAGGACTGAGCGAAGAACTGCGCGAGCAAGGCTATCGTTTGATTGTCGAGCATATCAGCGCACTAGATGATTTAACAACCATCCGCAACATGCTGAAAGGCGGTGAAGTGGCGGGGGCGCTGCTCTCCAATTTTCATTGGGCGGAAGAAGTGGCCGCCCCGCTCATTGAAGAGGATTATCCCATTGTGCTGCTGGACGATATAGCGCGCGAAGGCTATCACAGCGTAGCGATTGACCACAACGCTGGCGTGCAATTGGCGGCGGAGCATCTCGCCAACTTAGGCTACCAGCGCATTAGTTGCATCACTTATGGTCCAATCGCCCATCCCCATGTGGCTAAACGGCTAAATATATTTGCCGATACACTGGCACAAATGGGCATCCACTTGGATATGGGCTATGTCTATGAAGGGCATTATGACCCAGACAGCGGCTATGAGGCCATGCGCGAGTTACTGGCGAAAAAACCGCTGCCTGAAGCGGTATTTGGTATGAACGACATGATGGCATTAGGGGCAATGCGGGCAATTATCGATAGCGGATTGCGCATCCCACAGGATATTGCCGTGATGGGCTATGATGATATGCGCTTTGCTGCCTTCGCTAACCCCGCCCTGACGACCATTCGCGCGCCAGAAATTGAACAGGGGCGCGTCGCCGCCGATATGCTAATTAAGCTCATTCAAGGCGAGAACGTGCCGCAAAAACGGGTGCGCCTATCTACACAACTCGTTGTGCGGGATTCTTGTGGTGGCAGCAACTAGTTGCTATTCAAGGGATTTTTTTACACATAAACTAATACGCATTAGCCAATTATCCAAATTCAAACAGAAAGGCGAATGACATGAGCAGAAGAATTGTCTTTATCGGTGCAGGCAGCACAGTTTTCGCTAAAAATCTGATGGGTGATATTCTCAGCTTTCCAGAACTAGCTGATAGCACGATTGTGTTGATGGACATCGACGCGCAACGGTTGGCCACTTCAGAGCAAATCGCCCGCCATATCAACCAAATACTGGGCACAAACGCCACGATTGAGGCGACAACGGATAGGCGCAAAGCGTTAGCGGGTGCGGACTATGTGGTGTGCATGATACAGGTGGGCGGTTATGAGCCAGCAACGGTGACGGATTTTGAGATACCGAAGAAATATGGCCTGCGCCAGACGATTGCCGACACGCTGGGCATTGGTGGCATTATGCGCGGGTTACGCACCATCCCTGTGCTGTTAGACATCGCCCACGATATGGAAGAGCTTTGCCCTGATGCCCTATTTCTGAATTATGTCAATCCGATGGCGATGAACCAATGGGCGCTCAGTCGCGGCTCAAATATCCGCACGATTGGCCTGTGCCATAGCGTGCCCCACACCGCCCATGAGCTGGCCGAAGATATTGGCGTGCCCTATGAGGATATTAACTATCTGGTGGCGGGCATTAATCACATGGCCTTTTATCTCAAGTTTGAGCACCGCCAAACGGGCGAAAATC
This sequence comes from Anaerolineae bacterium, assembly GCA_034435735.1. GTDB lineage: Bacteria > Chloroflexota > Anaerolineae > Aggregatilineales > Phototrophicaceae > S146-30. The sequence continues at coordinate 9,280 of DAOTWU010000603.1, forward strand.
TATACCCACGCATCCAGCAAGTGATTGATGAGGGGCGTGTGCCCGATTGGAATCGGGTGCGCTATGAGATGTTCCAGCGACTGGGCTATTTTGTAACAGAAAGCAGTGAGCACTTCAGTGAATATGTGCCGTGGTTTATCAAACACGATCGCCCCGAACTGATTGAACGCTTCAATATCCCACTTGATGAATATATTGGGCGTTGCCAAGCGCAAATCGCTGGCTGGAAATTGGTAGAAAAAGCGCGGGCGGAAGGCATAGAACCAACCGAAGCCGATATACGGCAAGCGCTGGAAGGCATTACACTGATGCCGCGCATGGCCGAAGGCACAGTGCAAACCGTGCTCAACTATAACAAAGTGGAGCGCAGTGTAGAGTATGGCTCGCTCATCATCCATAGCATGGAGACGGGCACGCCGCGCGTCATCTATGGCAACGTCCCCAATACTGGCCTCATCACCAATTTACCAGAAGGGTGCTGTGTAGAAGTGCCCTGTTTAGTAGATGCCAACGGCATCCAACCGACCCATATCGGCGCTATTCCGCCCCATTTAGCCGCGCTCATGCAGACGAATATCAACGTGCAGGCGCTGACAGTGGAGGCGGCTTTGACGGGCAAACGCGAGCATATTTACCATGCGGCCATGTTAGACCCACACACCGCTGCGGAGCTGACACTGGATGAAATTTGGGCGATGGTGGATGAACTTATAGAAGCGCATGGCGATTTGCTGCCGCAATATGTTTAATCGGATTTAGGGGGCTGGCTGCCCCCATCTCGCGCTTCACGGTACAATAGGCGACAAAAACAAAGTGAAGGGTGATACGATGACAAAACCGCTGGAAGGTATTCGGGTGTTGGATTTGACCCGCCTTGTCCCTGGTGCCGTTTGTACGTTGATGCTGGCCGATATGGGCGCGGATGTGATTAAAATTGAAGACCCGAACGGCGGCGATTATGCCCGCTGGATGCCGCCGTTGGTGGATGGGCTGGGCGTGTTCTTCCGCGTGAACAACCGCAACAAGCGCAGCGTGGTTATTGACCTGAAGCACGAAGAGGGGCAGGCTGTTTTCCGCCGTTTAGTCGCACAGGCCGATGTCCTGATTGAGGGCTTTAGGCCGGGCGTGATGGCCAAATTCAACGCGGATTATCCTCACTTGCGAGAGGTCAATCCACGCCTCGTTTATTGTTCGCTCTCTGGTTGGGGGCAAGATGGCCCTTATGCCTCCCGTAGCGGGCACGACCTGAACTATGTATCTATCAGCGGTCTGACTGGGGCGACGCTTTCCCCACAGCCGCCAGGCGGGCAAATGGGCGATATTGGGGCGAGTTATGCCGGGGTTGCGGGCGTTTTGGCCGCGCTATTACGGCGGGAACGCAGTGGCGAGGGCGGTTATATTGACATCGCGCTGAGTGAAGCGGCATTGCCTTTTGTCATGTTGCAATGGGCGGAAGCCGTAGCGAAAGGCGTTGACGGCGGGCAAGGCACATTGACAGGCGGGCTGGCCTGCTACCGCATTTATGAAACAGCAGATGGAAAGTATGTTGCATTGGCAGCGTTAGAGCCAAAATTTTGGGCGAATTTCTGCCAAGCGGTCGGTCAAGAAAGCTGGTCTACTAGCGACTATCAAGCAGCAGACAAACAACCACAACTTATTGCCGAAGTGACCGCGCTCTTCCGCAGCAAAACACAAGCTGAATGGTGCGAACTGCTCGATGATGCTGATTGCTGCTTCTCCATCGTCAACCCGCCCAAAGATGTGCACCACCATCCCCATATACAAGCGCGTGGGATGATGGGCGTCGATGAAAATGGCACGCCGTGGATGCGTAGCCCAATACATATTGATGGCAATAGCGCAACACAAGTCCCCAATAGCCCAATCCCCCAATATGGAGAGCACACCCGCCCCATATTGCGCGAAGTGGGATATAGCGATGAGGCAATAAACAGGCTGCAAAGTGCAGGCGTGATACGTTGTGGGGGTGAAGAATAATTCAAACCGAAGCGTAGGGCTGGCGTAGGTTCAGCGTCCAACAGGTTTTTATGAGGTATGGTATGCTTTCGCTGTCCGTAAAAGTGTGCCCCCACACTTGCGGACGGCTTCCCCGATAGCCCTACGCCCCCTTGTGGGGCGTTTGGGTTTTATAGCCGCGCGATACAGCATTGCATCCCTTTCGTCTTGCGATTACTATCTCACCGCGAAGTTTACCCATAATAACAATTGGCAAGTTCAATGAAGCTTTTGTTTGTCGTATCATCATTAGACCTCACCCAACCTTTCAGCGCGACACCTGCATGGTGGCAACTAATGAAAGGGTTATACGAGATTGGCGCGGATGTCATCGCCACGCCCTATCAAGGGCCACCGATTGAAACGCTATGGTGGCGGGCAGAGGCTAATCCCGCTAAATGGCAAGGCGACCTCTTCAAAGCCCTGCGCGATGGGGTATTGCGCCGCCTGTTGCCACCTAAACCGCCGGTGCAGCTTGATGAAAGCGCCACGCCACCAACGCCGCAACCCCTCCCTGATGGGCGCGTGCCCGATGATGGTTTAGGGCTGAGCGATAAAGCCGTGCGGCGCATTGCCCAAACGACGATAGCGCCGTTATGGTGGCGGCATCTTGACCGTATATTGACGCGACAACCCGATATTGACGCTGTGATATTCCTCACTGTGCCGCTCAACCACCTTGTGGGCGTCGCCGAACGCATTCAAACAAAGCACAATAAGCCCGTTTTTTACTATGATGGCGATGTGCCCGCTAGCTTGCCCGTGATGCACGGCTTTGCCTCTGGCTTTCGCATTTACCAAGGGGCGAACCTGCGCGAATATACCGCCTTTATCAGCAATAGCTTGGGCGGGGCGGAGATGTTGCGCCAGATGGGCGCGCCAGATGTGCATACGCTGTACTATGGCGCAGACCCCGATGTATTTAACCCCGTACCAGTAGCGGAGCAAGATATTGATGTTTTCTTCTATGGACACGGGCGAGAATACCGCGCGCGGTGGATTGACGCCATGATAGGCGAGGCGTCACGTCAAATGCCAGAGGCGCGCTTTGCCGTGCGCGGTACACGGCTGGGCGATTTGGGGCGGACGGAGTTACTGCCCTATCTGAGCTTCAGCAAGCTACGAGAATATGCCGCCCGCAGCAAAATTAACCTGTGCATCACCCGCCGCGCCCACGCTAGTGTTCACGCCTCATCATCATCACGCCCATTTGAACTGAGCGCCATGGGATGCTGTATTGTGGCCAGCCCCTATAAAGGGCTAGAAACGTGGTTTGAGCCAGAAAAAGAACTCTTCGTTGTATCTTCGCAAGAAGAGGCCATCGACCGCTATCGCTATTTGCTGGCGCATGATGAAGTGCGCCGTGCCGTTGGGCAAGCCGCCCGTGAGCGCGTGTTGAAAGAGCATACTTTCCGCCATCGTGCGCAGCAATTGCT
>DAOTWU010000604.1:0-2723 GCA_034435735.1 Anaerolineae bacterium
TCGGTAGCGAGCTGGAAAACGCCCTCGAATGGCGCGAAGAGAGCGAGGACAAATCGCCCAAGCCCACCGCGCTACAAATCGAGTACATTTACACTAGCCAAAACTTGGCGACCCGCCGCCAACGCACCATCGCTATCATCACCGCCGTAACCCTACTGTTCGCCCTAATCGGGCTTGGTGTGGTTTTCCTGCTATTCCGCGACGCACAATCCGCCCGCGAAGCAGAAGAACGAGCGCGCATCGCCGCCGAAAACCTGGAGACGCTCGTCGCCGCAGAGCAAACCCGCCGCGCAGATATTTCGGCGGGCATCGTCGAGCAAGCCCAGCTAAAAGGCACGCTCTCTGTTGTAGAGAATACTGCGACCGCTGAGAGCCAACATTTGGCACAGGTCAATTTGCAACTAACAGCCATCGGGGGGGATAATGCCACGTTGAGTGTCGAAGTGGCCAATTTGCAAGGCACGGCGTCCGTCCTAGAAAACCAACTGCTGGCCGCTATCGCCACATCGGACGCCATCTTGAGCGATGTTGCGAGTGTGCCAACAGCACCAGCCGATATGACCAGCATCGCCGCCGTTTCCACAGATACTATCTACATAACCTTGACTAGCGAAGCTATCCTGCCACCAACATCAGTTCCAACAAGGCGCACACCAGATGCGGACGGCATGCCTACCGAAATGGCCATGCTGCCAACAAGCACAGCCACACGATTACCCACATTCACGCCCACGCCAACCGCCACACACCTGCCTACACTAACGCCAACCGCCACACCTACACCCACAGTAACGCCCACGCCCACAGTAACGCCAATAGAGCCAATAGCTGGGCAATGGTTCGTCGCGCCCGATGGCGATGATAACGCCCCCTGCGATAACCCTGCCCGCGCCTGTAGTAGCATCAGCGCCGCCCTAGCCAAGGCCAACGCTGGCGAGAAAATCAACATCGCCCCCGGCGTCTATAGCGAATCGCTCGTCATTGATAAAGACATCACGCTTGATGGCCAACAAAGCGATTTAACTGTGCTCACCCCAATGGCCGAAGGCAGCGTCATTGAAGTGGCGGAAGGCGCAAACGTGGTACTCCGCAATATGACCATCACCGGCGGCAACAGCGCCGCAGATGGTGGCGGCATCCTGAATTATGGCGACTTGACGCTAGAGAATATGAACGTTATTGGCAATGCGGCCATTGAGCGTGGTGGCGGCATCGCCAGTTATGGCGCGTTAACTGTTAATAACAGCACCATCACCGACAACTTCGCCGCTACTGGTGGCGGGGTATGGGTATTCGATGAATCGCAATACAATGTCGATAGCGAAACGAGCTTTGAGGGCAATACGGGTATGCTCGCCAGTGGCGACACCTGCCCGACCGATGTCGCCCGCGCTTTACTGCTGGTTGCGCCCGTTTGCCCGCCATCGGATAACCAAATGAACACGCTGTGTTATGCCAGCCCGGTTGTCTCCTTAACGCCACCGCAAGCAGATTTTGCCCAGCCCGGCGACAACATCACATTACAGCCTCCTATGTATATTGATGTATCGCCTGATGATGGCAACGCCCCGCCACAAACTTGGGGCATCGCCCTGCTGCGCGTTGCGGCACAAATGCCCAATGTGCCACCTGACCAACCCGTTGCGGTCTTGCTCATCGGCGGCGAAAACCCAGAGATTAACCGCATTGGTCATGAAGCTGTCGTCAACCCATTTGAAGAAATCATCAATCTACGAAGCGCGCCATCAATCAATAGCGCTATCATCACTGAACTCATGGCGGAAGACCGAGTGCAAATCATTGATGGGCCAGTTTTTGCCAATGGGTTCATCTGGTGGCAAATAGAAACAGACGAAGGTGAGCGCGGTTGGATAGTGGATAGTATACGCGGTGTCTATACGCTGCTGACAATTAATGACGCCCCCCTCAGCCTGAATACGACGATGCGCGTTGCCGTCGATTGGCTCAACTTGCGCGATGAGCCAACAACGAATAGCGGCATATCATCCATCCTGCGGCGCGGCACACGCCTCACCCCATTAGATGGGCCAATAGAGGCGGATGGGTTTATCTGGTGGCAAGTAGAAACAGACGAAGGTGAGCGCGGTTGGGTTGTAGAAGCGCTTGAAGAGGGCAAAGCGGCGATTATGACAGCCTATGATGTGCCAGAAACGGCGCTGGCGAAAGCGTTCATCATCACTGGCGAGCCAACAAACTTCACCTGTGAAGGCTTGCCACAGGGCGGCCTCACTGTTGATATAGGCGGCAACCGCATGCTCCTCCAACAGACGGCCACCGGATTGTGGTTGCATGCACCATAAGCAACAAAATAGGGGCGAGTACGAAACTCGCCCCTGACGTTTCACGTTCCCAAATGCAGTTTAGTCAGTGATACCAGAGAAGCGGATGACTAAATTCCCCTGCTCATTGGTTGCGGCTGTCACAGCTATACTGTGGGTGAACTCTAGATACGCACGAACCGCATCTATAATGTCGCCACCTTGCGCCAAGAGGCGTGGAGTAGACGGAGGGGCTGTTGAATCTAGCTCATCAACCATGTCTTCAAAGATGTTGCCAATCGCCGGCCCCATAAAAGCGAGGCCTGTTACCATGGGAACACCAAGGCCCAGTGCATCCATATAGAAGACGCCGCTGGTGTTATTGAGGAAGAACTCCTGCGCTTCGGTGAAGTTTGGCGTATAACGCACAGTCACCGGCCCACC
>DAOTWU010000605.1:0-3393 GCA_034435735.1 Anaerolineae bacterium
CGATGGAGCATCAATTCTACGGGGACAGGTGGTGTATCAATATCAAATTCATGCAAAAGTTCTTGTGCAATTGCCTCTAACTTTTCTTGAACGCTCACGCTGTCATGCTCCCGTTTTTATCTTGCGCATTGTCTTCTGGTTGCGCGATGCTTTCCAGGAAAAGGAGTAATGTTCGTCCATATTTGCGGCGGTCTACTTCTTGCAATAGGGGGAATGTTTGCGTTATATCGCGCATTTCTTTGGGGTCTATTTGCACAATAACCTGTGTCCCCTCTGGTATCCATGCTGGGTTGGCGTGAAGTGCCTCCAAAGTTTTCCACCATAAATCAATATATTGCGGTGGTGCAACATAGATGTAATCATAAATGCGTGCAGGTGCTTTCTTCAGAAGGACAAATGCGTCAGATTGGCGCACAACAGCTTGCCCCTCTAAACCTGTAATACGTAGATTTTCCCGTATTGTTTTAATGGCGTTGCGATTCATATCAACCAGTAGTGCATGTTCAGCGCCTCGGCTCAAGGCTTCAATGCCCACACTACCTGTACCACTGAACAAATCGAGGAAATTCGTACCAATAATGGCCGGGCCAATGATATTAAATAGGGATTCTTTGACACGGTCCATAATAGGGCGCGTGCTATCACCTGGAACTAATTTCAATCGGCGGCCTTTAGCCTTGCCTGCGATTACACGTAGTGGCATCGTTAAATTCTCGCCGTTTCCTCTACAATTTGACGCATCGCTTTTAAGTTAGAACGAGGGGTTATGATAGATGCTGGACCACCAGCAGATAATATCAACCGCCGTTGGTTCATATCCATGAGCGCTTTTCGGGCGCTATCACGAATTGACATAGGGGTGCCATATAGTAAGTCATCGCGTGTACGCACACCACCACATGCCGCACCTTCAAATAGGGCGCGCCCTTCACTTAGGTCTGGGCGTTGGTGATGCACTTCCCAGTTAAAGAATTGAGCAGGATAGGTCCCGATTAATCGCATCATAGGGGCTTGCCCCAATACCGAAACACCATTTAACCACCAGTCATGTGGCACACTCTCTAATATCTTACGGTCATAAGGCGTGCCAAATGTCACATACTCCTCTTCTGAGATTACATCGTAACTGGCATGTTCAACCATTAACAAAATGCCACTAATGGGGATTTTTCGTAGAGCATCTATAAAATTGAGCGTATTTTCGGTGAGAATGTTCAATCCGGTACGCAAACGGTCACGATTTACTCGCATATCTCGCAATAGCTGCACACGCCCGCTTAACAATTTTGCTTGAGACAACGGGCTATGAATAGCGACGAGGATAGGCGTTTTACTGTCCTGTAATCCTGCGTGTATTTGTTGTAGACAAGTTAAAAGCTTCCCATATTCACCGCGCATTACATCTAATGGGCGTAGTTCAGTCCATTCAAGCGAACGGTGAATAATATGGCGTGTGACGCTGTAATGGCCATTGATCGTATCTTGCCAGTTGGTTGTGATGCCATAATCTAACACGCTGTATGTGTTAGCTGGCTGGACAACCAGCATGTCCCAATCAAAAGCCTTCTGATAGTCGATCAATGCCTGCGCAAAATCTGTAGGGCGTTGGTCATCACCAGGCCAATGCCTCCAAACGGCAACAGGCGCTCTATCAGTGCTCTCGCCAGCGATTGTTTTTTCTAGTCTCTCACGCTTATGCATAAGTTTGCGTACCGGTATCAGTTTATTCTACGCTTTCCCCTAAACTCTCCAACCGCTGCTTAATCATGCGGGTGAGAATCATATAACGATCATCTTCATTGGTTCTTAGGTCATTGGTGTAAACACCCTCAGCTTCAGAAACGCGACGGCTCGCCTTATAAGCCTCTTCCGCCAATGTAAGAGCTTTCTTGAATGCTTCAATCGCCTTATTGTTTTCGCCTAAAGAGCGATATACAAGGCCAATCCCGTAATGAGCATCTACATGTGTAGGCGCCATTCCTAATACATCTTCAAATGCCTTGAGCGCTTCTTGGTTTTTCCCTTGACGGTGCAAATGCCATGCTTCACCGATACGGCCTTCAATAGTCTTTTCCGCCATATTTCAACTCCTTAAAGTTCAATCATATTGCCCAACATTAAGACAATGCTATTGTACAGATAGGGTAGGTCAAAAACAAGCGACCCTCAGCGAATGGTAATGATTTGGGGGAGTAGCAACTGTGTGCCGATAATTTGCCCATCAGTACCGAAGAACCTCAAACGCTCTCCACCAGCACAATCAGGCTCACAGTGTATTACTTCAAGGCCTATTTGATAGTCGCCATTAATCGCCGTTTCGGAGATAGTGATGTGTTGTGGGTCACTGATATAGTGGTCTGTTGGCCAGCGGCGGGTGGGGTAGTAACCAGGAGTTCTTGGCGTTGTTTGAAACCACCGAATGCCGCGCTCATCTTGTAGATAGACTTGCACACGATAATTTTCAGGTTGAAAGCGCAATGCTCGCCAATATAGTGTAAATGACACTGTCTCATTTGCATGGTATTCACTACGCTCTAGCTGAAAGGCAATAAGCTCAAGGCCGCTATCTGTTCTCGCTCTTATCGGAAATGCGTTTAATAGCTTTTGTCCGGCGGTAGTTCTCAACGATAGCGGTGCATTGGGTATAACAAATAACGTGATGACGCTGATAAATGCCACCATAACAATCGCCAGTATTCGACTTTCCGAGCGTGGTAAAAGTGGTAAGTCAGCAAATTCGCCGATTTGTTTTCTTTGCCGCCACAAGCCCAGTGTCATAACGCCAATTAATGATGCTAGACTGACTGTCCATGCCCTATTCCTTAAAGGTGTGTCTTTCAATTCGATGACTAACTCGCCATTCGATGTTTTGGGTACATCGATTTCAATCAAACCATTTTCAGAGGGGCGCAAAGGGACTGGTTTACCGTTAACCGTTGCCTCCCATCCTGGGAAATAAGCGGTTTGGATAACTAAGGTGGTTGGCGATTGTATTTGTAACTGGAAAATATCCCGCTGTGAGGTGTGCTCAAGCACTGTTGCTTGGCGGCTAGCGCTAATTTCATTCAACGGAAATTTGTTAATTTGCCCCAGTTGGTAACTATTCAATACGAAACGGTTCGGTGGTAAATCAGGGGGGATTGTGAGCGGTATTTCACTTCCCTGTGGTAAAACAGCAACGCCAAACCCTTGTTGCTCATAGCGGATTTGTGCTTGCGGGCTATAGTCGTTGCTACTTGCTGGCCAGATAGGCCCCAGCCAAACCGTGATGGTGGTGCTCAAAATCATAATGAGCGAAAGACCAAAGGCTGTCATTGGTGGTATTTGGAAGCGTTCCAGTGCATAAATAGCTACACTTCCCCCTACCGCGAAGCAAAACGTTATCGGGCCTAA
>DAOTWU010000606.1:0-3314 GCA_034435735.1 Anaerolineae bacterium
TAGAACCAGAGGTCGCGGAACTGATCTTAGCAGACTTACAACAAGCGGAACGATTGGGCTGGAATTTATCATTAAACGCACAGCAAATTAAAGAAGAGATGGAGGCAATACTAGACGATTAAGCCAACTCAATTCACGCCATCACTGATACGCTGATACGCTTTGAATATCATCTTGACAGTGTTAAAGCGCACCGCTATAGTGATGGCGTCTAATCTTCCTGAAAGATATTTTTTGAAGACTTTTTAACAATGCGTGAGGGGTTGTTGCCGGTTCTGTCAGACCGGGTCCTGTGCGGCAGAGGCTCCGAACCGTGTCAGGACCGGAAGGTAGCAGCACTAAGGAGTACCTTCTGGGTGTCACAGGGGCGCCCGGCCTGACTACAGCGGTAACAACCCTTCGCTATTGTTCCCCTGTATACATTTTTCCTTCACAAGTACCCGCCACCGAAGCATAATGACCCTGCACAGCATAAACAAAGTGTGAGGCTGCGTTTGAACGAGGTCACTTTTCCGCCCATTACCGACGAAGATACCCGCCCTTCCGCACCCAAGCGCCCCCGCAAAACAGACCCGTTGCGGAGGATATTGGCGGCGCTCATCATCATCACGGCGCTATCACTGATGATAACGCTGCTCTTCGCCATACTACAGCCCAGCGGAGAAGAAACGCCCGCACCGCCCGCTATCGCTCTGACGCTATGGGATGGCGAGGCGCTACGCGAGATAGAGACAACCGCCGCAACTGTCGGCGAATTACTGGAAGAACAAAGCATTACCTTAGGCGAAAATGACTACATCAACCACCCGCTGGAAGCACCACTCAGCGAGGGCATGGCGCTGCACATTGAACGAGCGCGTACCGTCACCATCACTATCGACGGCCAGCCCCTCACATTGCAAACGCCTCTCAGCAACCCGCAGGACATCCTAGAAGCGGCTGGCGTTACACTGGGTGAACAAGACCGCATCTGGATAGATGGCACACCCGCCGACCACGCCGAACTATTATTGTGGCCTGTTCCGGCGACAGACATCATCATTGACCGCGCCGTACTGGTCACCGTAGAAGATGACGGCGCACAGGCCGCATTCTATACGACTGCCGCCACTGTGGGCGAAGCGCTGTTTGAAGCTGGTATTGACCTTTATCTGGCGGATGAAGTTACGCCGGATTTGAGCGCACCCGTGACCAATGGCATAGTTGTCACCATTCACCGCGCCCTGCCTGTGACCATTGTCAGCGATGAGACGACCATCGAGACGCGCGTCCAGCCCGGCACGGTAGCAGACGCCCTGCAAGCGGCAGGCATCACCCTCACCGGTCTAGACTATACCGAACCGCGTGAAGATGAAACGCTGTTCCCCGGCATGATTATCAACATTGTGCATGTCACTGAAGATTTGACCGTAGAGCAGGAGACCATTCCCTACGAGACAGTCTATCAGGCTGACCCCAATCTAGAGCTGGATACCATCACCACAGTGCAAGCCGGACGCCCCGGCATTCTGCAAATCACTTACCGCGTGCGCTATGAAAACGGCCAACCCGCCGGGCGTGAAGAGGCTGGGCGGCAGGTCATCCAAGAGCCGCAAAACGAAATTATCGCCTATGGCACAAACATCGTCCTGCGCACCATCGACACGCCAGAAGGTCCGCGCCAATACTGGCGGCATATCCGCATGTACGCCACCAGCTACCATCCGGCGGCGCTTGGTGGCGATAATATCACATCCATCGGCGAGACGTTGCGTAAGGGCATTATCGCCTCACATCCGGACATCATCCCCTATGGCACACAACTCTTCGTGCCCGGCTATGGCGTGGGCGTCATGGCCGATACTGGCGGGGGATTGGGCTTCACCCGCCGCTGGGTAGACCTGGGCTATAGCGATGACGATTTTGTCAGTTGGAGCCGTTGGGTCGATGTTTACTTTTTAACGCCTGTGCCCGACGAGATTAATTACCTGCTGCCAGAATAGGGCGGCAGAGGAGGAAAAGCTGATGACAACCAACCCGCGCCTATTAATGGAAGAATTTGGCCTGCAACCCAAGAAAAGTCTGGGGCAAAACTTCCTGCATGACCCCAACGCGCTGGAAAAAATCGTGGTGACGGCAGAACTCATGCCAGAGGAAACTGTCATAGAGATTGGCCCCGGCACTGGCGCACTCACCGCCCATCTGGCACAGGTCGCCCGCCATGTTGTCGCCATTGAAGTGGATGAACGCCTGCGCCCAGTGCTAGAAGCCGAACTTGCCCAATATGCGAACGTGTATCTGGTATTTGAAGACGCGCTTAAAGTAGACCTGCTGCAACTCGTCGGGACGCGCGGTTATGTTGTCGTGGCTAATTTGCCCTATTACATCACCAGCGCCCTGTTGCGCCATGTGCTAGAGGTGCACCGCCGCCCCCGCCGCGTCGTCGTCACTGTCCAGCGCGAACTAGCAGAGCGCATTATCGCCAAGCCGGGGAACATGTCCTTGCTGGCTGTCAGCGTGCAATACTACGGGAAGCCGCGCATCGTCACCCGCCTCAAGCCCGCCGCATTTTGGCCACGCCCCGATGTCGAGAGCGCCGTCCTCAGCATCGAAACGTATGATAAGTCGCCGGTCGATGTGCCAGATGATGCCACATTCTTCCGCGTGGTGCGCGCTGGCTTCAGCCTTAAGCGCAAGCAATTGAAAAACGCCCTCAGTAGCGGGCTGGGCATCACCACCGCGCAAGCCGCCACCATCATCGAGGCGGCAGACATAGACCCGCGCCGCCGCGCCGAAACGCTGAGCCTGGAAGAGTGGGGCGCGCTCAGCCGCCAAGTGGCCAGCGCCGGCGTTTAACTGCATGACAAAACTCATATCACCAGCGCGCTGTTTGTCCTTTACCAGCGCGCTTTTCATGCTACAATTGTGAATGAAATCACAAATAGAGCAAGCAGGTGTCTGCCACCATACTATAGCCGCAATAGTGTTTGATTGGCAGAAAATTTTTACGGGGCATTAGCTCCAGTTCGGGAGGTTAGACACCATGACAACGATTAACGCATTTAACGACCGCAACAGCAACCAACTGGCTGATAACATCCGCCGCCTCTACCCGCTGCGCCATGTCGTGCGCGGCCTGTATTTGGGGGCGGTGCTGGTGACACTCTTCTTGGCCGCCACTGGCCTCGGCCTGCGCTTGCTGCCACAAAACAGCGTACTAGCTGGCCTGTGGGTATACGCCCTCATTTTGCTGGCGCCGGTTTATCTGCGCTATGAGCTGGGCTGGCTCAGTGGCGAGGCCGATATTGAAGCCGAACCTTACGAACCCATCGTCT
>DAOTWU010000607.1:0-2322 GCA_034435735.1 Anaerolineae bacterium
GGCAACAGCGGCGCCCACAAGCAGCACCCCAATCGCTCGATGACTTTTTACCCTATCTTGTCGATGAAAATATCGCCAATGACCCACAATGGCATGATGGGCGGATAATCCGCGAGTTGTTGAAAACATTGCCCGAAGAACAAGCACAAGCCATTGAACTAGCGTTTTTTCAGGGGTATAGCCATAGCCAACTTGCGGAAGCTTTGCAATTGCCGCTAGGTACGGTCAAAACGCGGGTGCGGTTAGGGCTGCAAAAACTGCGGCGTTTATGGGAAGATGCGATTAGGGAACAAGAAAGTAAGCCTTAAACATCCAATAAGGTCTTTTTAAGCGTTTATGAGATAAATGGGTTCTATGAGTTAAGCGCTATGTCACAGAATTACACCGGCGAAACACCGCAACCACATCCATCATCAGACAACAAAGACGCAGCCCGCGAATTACTGCCGGCTTATAGTATCGGTGCTACTGATGAAGCAGAAACGGCACTGGTTGAAGCGTTTTTATCCGATGGTGAGATTGCGGCTGAACTCGCTGAGTACCAACGATTGGGCGATGCCCTGCTCCATAGCGCGCCACCGGCCAAACCACCAGCAGACCTCCATGTGCGGTTAATGGCTTCGTTACACGAGGAAACAACACCTCCTCAGCCCAAACCTATCCCACAAAAAGGTGTTTCCAGATTATGGGCAGGGTTAGCAGCAGCAATTGTACTATTGGTTTTGAGCAATATCCTATGGCTAACCCAGCTTAGCACGGTGACGCGCGAACGCTCTGAGCTGGCGTTACAGGTAGAAGAATTAACGACACTGATTCAAGCCATCACCCGGCAAAACTCACCGCGCCTTGAGCTGGCAGCCCGTACGGAATTTTTACCCGAAGAAACAGAAGCAGAGGTGACATGGGCGCAGGTAGGCGAACAACAACTATGGGTCGCCCTATTTTATGCGGAAAATTTACCCACGTTAGAAGCTGGGCAGGTTTACCAGCTCTGGCTAGCTAGAGATAATGTCCCCTATAGCTTTGGGTTTGTTCAAGTCGATGAAGAGGGGCGAGCCACGCTCATCTTCACAACTACCGAACCTGTAAGCAGTTACGATTTCATCGGCATCACCGCAGAGCCAGAAGGTGGCAGCCCAGCGCCCTCTAGTGAACCTCTTATTTTTGGCACATTTGAATCGTAGCAGCGCCATTATTTGAATCCACTATAATAGGTGCATATAACGCTATCGCCGCAAGCAGCGTTATACCAATTGCCACTATGAGTTCAAAAGGTGCACAAATGAATAATCCCGGCATTTTTGGCACAGGCGCCAGCCTCCTTTCCGATTTATCGCTTATTGCCTATATCGCGCTTATTGTTCCTGCGATGGTAGTGGGCTATTACTTCGCCCGCCGCGGCAAACACCGCCCCCATCACAAATACACGATGATAGCCATCACAACTATCAATTGGTTGCTCATCGTGATACTGATGATAGGGCAATACCTGCTTGATGTTCCCGATGGTTTGCAAAGAAATGCAGGCGACACACGTTATTTACTCCCCACAATTCACGGCATACTAGGCTTGCCCGCCCAATTACTCGCAACTTACATCATCTACCGCATGCTGCGGGAAGACAGCCAAGTCGCCAAAGCAAAAGCACGCGGAGAACAGGATATTCACCGTTACTGGTTCAAAGCAGCAAAACCCCTTATGCGCTTGGTATTGGCATTGTGGTTTCTAACGGCGGCTTTCGGTGTGCTAACTTATCTTGTGCGTTATGAGGTGTTGACACCTTTCAACTTTGGCGATTCACCAGCACCAATTGTTACGCAAGAAGCGCCAACAATAGATAACGATCCACCACTAAGCACGACACAGGACACTACGCCGCCAACACTTGAGCCTGCAGTAACTCAGGATATAGCCCCACCACCTGCGGCAACACAAGAGCCATAAAGCGAGGAAACTGCAGCCAATTAAGTGACAGATTGGACAATTCGCGTTAACATAAAGTCCGAATTGAAATATACATTTGGCAATAAAACCCGTAGTGAATTGTGCTATTGGGAAAGTTCCTACAGAGTAAGGGGGACGACGTTGAAGAAAAAGTCTGTTCTTGCCTTAATTTTATGTATTATTTTCCTAGTTCCGGCGACTTTTGCCTTCATGCAAGATGCGCCGTCTAGCCCAACAATCGAAATTACGGGAGTTAATCCCAATGGTCTGGTTGTTGAACCACCAGACACGCCCAAAGCTGAAATTCTGGTTAATGTTTTCGATAACCTTGGGCAGCCTGTTGGTGGTTTAACACTGGCAGACTTCGAGCTTTCTGG
>DAOTWU010000608.1:0-4674 GCA_034435735.1 Anaerolineae bacterium
CGCCCGCGCCATCACCAAAAAGAATGCACGTGCTGCGGTCTTGCCAGTCCATAACGCGGCTCATGGTCTCTGCGCCAATGACCAGCGCGACCTTTGCCGACCCCGCCATAATGGAATCTGCGGCCATTTTCACGCCATAGACAAAGCCGCTACACGCTGCACTTAAATCAAACGCCCCTGCTTTACTAGCGCCAAGCCGGTCTTGTATTAGACTGGCCGTGCTGGGGAAAATGCTTTCAGGCGTTGATGTGGCGACAATGATTAAATCAAGCTCTTGCGGCAGAACATCCGCCACCTCAAGTGCCCGTCTTGCAGCTTCAAAACCGAGCGTTGTCGTTGATTCTCGCTCATTAGCGATGCGCCGCTCTTTAATGCCCGTACGTGCCGTAATCCAGTCATCGCTGGTCTCGACGATAGCTTCTAAGTCTTCATTGGTTAGCCGCTCTTCTGGAACGGCCATGCCCCAACCAATGATATGGGCATATATACGGCGATAGGACGGCTCTTGAGCCGAATTGCTATGCTTGTGTGCCATTGGGATTGTACCGACCAAAAATCAACACTGCATTATGCCCGCCAAACCCAAATGAATTACTCATCGCCACATCGATATGATGTTCAATGCCTACATGTGGCGTATAGTTCAAATCGCATTCTGGGTCTTGGTTGTCAAGGTTAACTGTTGGGGGCACAAAGTTGTTCTGAATAGCCATGAGGCTAAACACCGCTTCTACAGAGCCTGCACCGCCCATCAAATGGCCGGTAACTGATTTAGTGGAGCTAATTGGAATGTTATATGCTTGTTCGCCCAGCGCATCTTTAATCGCTTTGGTTTCAGATTTATCGTTAAGCTGGGTGCTTGTACCATGTGCGTTGATATAGTCAATATCTTCAGGTGTGATGTCGGCGCTACGCATGGCGAACTCCATCGCTTTCGCCGCCCCTTCACCTGTTTCCAGTGGAGCTGTGACATGGTAAGCATCTGAAGTGTGACCATATCCCAGCACTTCGCCATAAATCTTCGCTCCACGCTCCAGCGCATGTTCTAATTCTTCCAGCACCAAAACCGCTGCACCCTCTGCTGGAACAAAACCGTCACGGTCAATATCGAATGGGCGCGAGGCGCGTTCTGGCTCATCATTACGGCGAGAAATGGCGGTCATGTTGTTGAAGCTAGCTATCGTAATGCCAACCAATGCTGCTTCTGTGCTTCCTGCTAGCATCACTTTTGCCGCCCCACGACGGATAATTTCAAAGGCTTCACCAATACAATTGTTGCCTGTAGCACAGGCTGTTGAAATAGAAAAGTTCGGCCCGCGCAAGCCAAACTGCATTGACACCCGCGCCGAAGGGCTGTCCGGCAATGTCATAGGTACAAGCAAGGGGCTAATGCTTTTAGGCCCTTTTTCGCGATATTGCTCTGTACCATCAACTAGGGATTCAATCCCGCCGATGCCTGTTCCAACCACACAACCCACATCATAGCGATTTTCCGGCGTGATTGTTAACCCAGAATCTTCTAACGCTTGTTGAGAAGCATAAACGGCGAATTGTGTTACGCGGTCTGTGCGGCGGGCATCGCGACGCCCTAAAAAGGCGACAGGGTCAAAGCCTTTTACTTCACCCGCAAAGCGATTTTCTAGATTTGAGGCATCAAACCGCTGAATATATCCAATACCTGTTTTCCCGGCAGCGGCGTTACTCCACGCTTCTTCAACGGTGTTGCCGGTGGGGCAAATAATACCCATGCCGGTGACGACTACCCGACGTTGTTTCACGGTTACCTCCCCGCAATTGTTGACTCTCGTTTATTCTATGTGATATTGCGAAGTTCAAAGTGTATCAAGCATAACACACTGTGGCCATTCAATCGAGTTATGGCTCACAGTGTTCAAATTCTTATCATCATTGCAATATCCATAACCCCAAAGCAACATAATCGTTACAGTTTTGTACGGGCTTTTATCAAATCATCTACGTGCTATAATGCTTCTCGCATCGCCTCAAACAGAAAGCATCTATCGAGCAATTTATGATTTTAGTCACTGGTGCAACGGGATTTATCGGGCGCAATTTAGTGAAACGTCTGATGGAACAGGGCGAGCCTGTCCGTTGCCTTATCTCCCAATATCGCGCAAACCACATTTCATGGGATACTGAAGCACCTAATGCCCCAGAGGTCATCATTGGCTCTCTATTAGATGATGAAGTGCTCTTTCGTGCAATGGCTGGTGTTCACACCGTTATTCATCTAGAGAATGCGCAATGGTGGGGGCGCTTCCGAGATTTAGAGCGCATCGAACTTAATGGCACACGCAAACTTATTGCAGCGGCGCGTGCTGCTCGCATTGGGCGCATCATCATTCCCAGCCATCTAGGTGCATCATCTGCTTCTGCCTATACATTATTGAAAATCAAAGGGCAGGTTGAAGAACTCATCCGTGCTAGCGGTCTCGCCTATACCATCATTCGTTCAGGCATCGTTTTCGGCCCAGAAGACCACTTCATCAACCATATTGCCATGATGCTCAGTGTAAACCCGTTGTTCTTTGTCATGCCGGGTCATGGTGAAATAGCGCTTCATCCCATCTATATTGATGACCTTGTTGAGGCCATCGTTCGTAGTTTGGAACATATCGACATTGTTGATGAAACTATAGAAATCGGTGGGCCAGAATACACCACATTTCAAGATATGATGTATACCATTATGCGCGTTACTGGTATGCAACGTCTTCTCATCCCCATGCCGCCGTATTTAGTGCGGACTATCGTTTCAATATATAGTCGTATTTTCCCGCGCTCTATCATGACACCCCAGTGGTTAGATATTCTAGCCGCTAATCGCACCACTCGCATTAATAACATCTATGAAATTTTTGGTATTCAACCTCGTCGTTTCGAGGATACACTCTTAACATATCTCCCTAAACGCCGTCATTTCTTCTCGCTTTTACGCATGTCTTTGCGCCGCCGTCCAAGAGGTGTTTGAAATGAGTGATATACGCATCCGCTCTTTACACGAATTAGCCGATTTGCGAGCTGCTTTAGAGCTTCAAAAGATTTATTGGGGAGATGACGCTGAAGCCTTGGTGCCACTTCACGTATTGGTCTCTTTCGTAAACTTTGGCGGCCATGTTTTAGGGGCTTGGGATGGCCAACGTCTTGTTGGAATTCTCATTGGCTTTCTCGGCACAGACCTCCAGCAATCCGATAGGCCCGCTATGGCCAACTTGCTCATTCTCTCTAAGCGCATGGTTGTTTTGCCCGAATACCGCAATCAAGGTATTGCCTATCGCCTGAAACTGGCTCAGCGCGATATTGCCATGAAGCAGGGCATTCGCCTCATTAGCTGGACATTTGACCCGCTCCTTTCCATAAACGCCCATTTCAATTTTCACAAGTTAGGGGCGGTTAGCTATCGTTACTATAAAGACTATTATGGCACTGATGAGCGTTTCCCTAATTTAAGCGGTACAGATAGATTGTTAGTTGATTGGTGGGTGACACACCGCCGTGTGGAAGAGCGTATTTCTGGCCAACGGGGCGCGTTGAACCTCGCCCAATACCTAGAGGCCGATACCACCATTGTGAATCCGGCTGTCCTCGCCAGCATGGATACCCCAATAACGCCACATCGCAATGGCTTTTATTTACCAGACGGCCCTATGGCTTTATTGGAAATCCCGGCAGATTTCCGTACCATAGAATCGGTAGCACCAGAATTGGCTACAGAATGGCGCCAACATATTCGCGAGGCATTCCTCACTATGTTCGCCCGCCACTATACAGTGACCGATTTTGTGGTTGGCGATATAGATGGCGCTCAACGAGCATTTTATGTGCTCACTTATGAAGCGGGTTTTAACTATCGTATGAACTAAAGGTTTACATTATGCGCCCCATAACTATTCAATCTATTACTTTACATCCTGTCGCTCTTCCATTGGTTGAGCCATTAAAAACCAGTTTTGGTGAAGAACCTTATAAAGCCGCTGTGATTGTCGAACTCATTACAGATAAAGGCGTTGTGGGGTGGGGCGAAGCTTCAGTAGAAACACGCCCAGGCTATAGCCCTGAAACAATGGGCACGGCTTTACATGTACTCAACGAGTTTCTTGTGCCTTTGCTTGTTGGGCAAACTATTGATAATCCTGCACAAGTCCCTGCATTACTGCGTAGTGTTCGCGGTCACCCTTTGGCCAAACATAGCCTGGAAGCGGCGGTATGGGATGCGCTGGCTAAAACAAATGATATGCGCCTGGCGGATTTGTTTGCCGTGTATGCGCCCGAAGGTCATCAGTCGCGAAATCGGGCGGTGGTTGGGGTGAGCATTGGTATTCAGCCGACGGTTGAAGATACCTTAGCCATTATCCAGAAGCGTCTCAATCAAGGTTATCGCCGTATCAAATTAAAAATTAAACCTGGTTGGGATGTTGAGCTTGCCCGTGCGGTACGCGCCGCGCTTCCCGATATAATGCTGATGCTAGATGCCAATAGTGCCTATACATTGGATGATGCTGCTCATCTGGCGCAATTGGATGAGTTGAATTTGCTCATGATTGAACAGCCTTTAGGTCATGATGACATATACCAGCACAGCAAACTACAGCCACAGTTAAAAACACCTATCTGCCTTGATGAAAGCATTAAATCCGCAGATGATTTGCGCCT
>DAOTWU010000609.1:0-2163 GCA_034435735.1 Anaerolineae bacterium
GGTTTTCAACAATTGATTGTACCCCCCACTCTGCTGAGGGCATCGGGATGATTAAAGGACAATTGTAACACGGGTGCGATTGCACCATGACTCTATTCCCTTATATATAAGGAAAGACACCCTTTTATTCCCTTTAAGATGACCAATACCCCAGCTTTCTCAACTAGAAAATATGTTCTATAATAGGGCTAAGCATATTGCGCCAAAATCTCCGTAAGACCATAATGGAGCAAACCGTGTTACTAGCCGAAAAGACTGAAGCGATTGGCTCGCCAATGACACAAGAATACTTTGTCGAAATATTCCCTGTAGTGACAGAGGCCATCCCGCCGCTTTATGCCTTTCGCTTACAGGGGGAAGATGTGGGGGCGATTGGTGGCAAGCTGGCCTATGTGCTTAAGAAACAGTATGAGGGGCATTGGTTATGGAGTGGCGGGCGCTTAATTACGGATACACCGATTGCTCCGGTACAGATGGAAATCACATTAGACCAATTGCGAGAGAGCCAGCCAAAGCTCTATGGCGGGCTGGAAAGTGTGAACGAAGATGAGCGCTGGCAGCCCACGCCCTTGCTCTTGGCAGAGTATGTGTTGCAGGGGCCGCTGCGGGATTTAGAACCTTATTTTGCACAGGCACTGGCCACAACCACCGTCCAACTGAAGAATTTGCGAGTGGAGCGCACGCCGCGCTTACGGGCGCAACAGGTCGGCGATATGCCGGCTATTTCGATTAGCTTTCACTCGCGGCTGGTGTATAACCTCGATTTGCGCACGGTGGCGCTGGGGATAGAGAAACCGCGCGAACTGGTCGGGCTGTGGGTGATGGACGCTACAACTGATGACCGCCTGAATGCGCTGGTGGGCGAAATTGTGAAAGTGGTTGGCCCAGTGAGCAAGCACCGCGATAAGTTGCTCTCGCTCACCCGCAGGCCACAGATGCAGCAACTCATACGCGCCGTCCCCGATGAAGAACTAGTGGTGCGGGTGCAGAGCCGCCGCAATACCTATGATTATGTGGCCGGTGCGCTGGAAGTGCTCATTCGCCCTGATAGCCGCGAGGACATTGAGCGCTTCGGCATTGATGCTGAGCAGGCGCTGCGGGCGTTGCATATGCGCCCGTCTTATCGTGCTTCGTTAGTGCGGGCGGTGAGCGATATTGCCAAAAAAGCGGGCGTTCTCGATAATGCTTATAACTCTCGCGCTGCGCCACAGGCCTTTGCTCCCATGAACACGGCGTTTGAAATTGAGTTTGATGGCAACCGCATTCGCCCCTTCTCCCGCGAGACGCTGGCCGATGAGTTTGGGCGGTATGGTGTTTATCACCGTCGGGCGCGCTTTCACGATGAGCCAATCCGCATTGCGATGATTAACACATTGCCCGATGCGCCTATTGATGACTTTATCGAGGCCATGCGCCGTTTGTTAGAGCGTCAATATGGCTTCAAGATTGAGCTGATTAAAGAGCGCAAGGTGAAAAAGGTTTCTAGCACCAACTTAGAGCGGGCGGTGAAAGCTGTCGCCAAAGAGCAGGCCGATATTGTGCTGGCGTTTTTCCCCGATGTGGCGGAGCTAGATACTGATGAAGATGAGGATTACCGACGGGTGAAGGCGATGGCGCTGGGCATGGGGATGGCCAGCCATATCATCCGTCGCAGTACATTAGATAGACCAGAGTTAATGCCTGTAGTGATTATGGGGCTATTGGGGAAAACGGGCAATACGCCTTTCGTCTTTTCAACACCGTTGCCTTATGCGGATTTTGTGGTGGGCTTAGATATTGTGCGCACAGAGAAAAAAGATAGCCAGACCATCACCGCTGTGGCGCGTATTTATAACCAGCGCGGGCAATTGGTGCGCTATAAGCTGGCCACGGAAACGCTGGCGCTGGATGAACCTGTGCCGTTAATTTTGATGCAACGCCTGTTCCCGTTGGAGACCTTCGCCAACAAGCGGGTGGTGGTGCACCATGATGGGGCGTTGCGGCGGGAATGGCGTGACTTGTTGGTGGACTGGGCTGGGCGCGGCCTGAAGGCGACGTTTTCGCCCGTAGAGATTTTCCGTCGGGGTGTGCCGCGTCTGTATATGCTGCGTAAGAAAAGCATCCTCGCGCCGCCATGGGGAACGGTTTTCCGCCTTAACCCGCGCGAGGCGATTTTAGTGAGTT